>CAZWBN010000013.1:0-19931 GCA_964632095.1 uncultured Clostridia bacterium
CTCCTTTCTAATTTTTATAACATAAACTGGTGCTAAAATAAAACCTGAAAAAATTTCATAAATTTTATATAATTTTATTTTACAATCAATGATTACAATAGATGGTTCTTACGGAGAGGGCGGTGGTCAGATATTAAGAACAAGTCTTAGTTTATCCGTAATCTTAAATAAACCTGTAAGAATAATTAATATAAGAGCAAAAAGACCAAATCCAGGGCTTAAACCCCAGCATCTCACCTGTATTAGAGCATTATGTAGAATTTCAAATGCCCATGTTGAAGGGGATAAATTGAATTCTCAGAATCTAATTTTTATTCCACAGGAATGCAAGGGAGGAAATTTTGTCTTTGATGTGGCTTCTGAAACACCAAGTGCAGGAGCTGTGAGCCTTGTCGCTCAGGCATTATTTTTACCTTTATGTAGAGCAAAAACAGTCTCAAAAGTTATTATCAAAGGAGGAACTCATGTAGCCTGGAGTCCTCCCTATCATTATTTACAAGAAATTTTTCTTTATTTTATGGAAACTATTGGGATTCATGCAAAGACAAATATAAAGAAGTGGGGGTGGTACCCTAAAGGTCAGGGTGAAATTGAGATTCAGATTCGACCGTCCAATAAATTCTCTCCATTAAATTTAACACAACGAGGAGCACTCAAAAAATTGAAAATTTTATCGGTGGTTTCAAATCTTCCCCTCTCTATTGCAAGAAGACAGGCTGATAGGGGAAAAGAAATTTTAATAAAGGAGGGTTTTTCTCCTGAGATAGAAGTTAAAGAAGTAACTTCCAAAGGGAAAGGAACTTTTTTCTTTTTGCGCACTGACTTTGAAAATTCAAGAGCTGGTTTTTCAAATTTAGGAGAGATTGGTAAAAGAGCTGAGAAAGTGGCTGAAGAAGCGGTTGGAGAATTTTTACAATTTTATAAATCTAATATGTGTTTGGATAAGTATATCACGGACCAATTAATTCCATATATTGCACTGGCTCACGGGAAATCAACTATAACAACTTGCTATCTTTCAGAACATACCCTCACAAATATATGGGTTGTTGAAAAATTCTTGTCCCTTAAATTTCATGTTGAAGGGAAAAAAGGAAAATCTGCTAAAATTTCTGTTAAAGGTATAGGTTTTTAAATTTCTTTTAATTTTTTTTGAAGGGAATTAAGAAAATTCAAAGCTTCGAGAGGGGTTAAGTTTGATAAATCGAATTTCAGTATTTGTTCTTTTATCTCTCTTAACAGTTCCTCCTCCCTGTCCTCCTTGAATAATAAAAGTTGTCTTTTATCTCTCTTCTCTTTCGCTCTATAAGCTAATCGCGGTCTTCCAATATCATCAAATTCTTTCCTTTCGAGATTAAGCAAAATCTCCTTTGCTCTTTCAATGACTTCTTCCGGCACACCAGCAAGTTTTGCCACTTGTATGCCATAACTTTGGTCTGATGGACCTTCTAAAATTTTTCTCAAGAATATTATTTCATCTTTCCATTCCTTAACCGAAACATGAAGATTTTTAACGCGTTCCAGTGTGGAGGAAAGCTCCGTGAGTTCATGGTAATGGGTAGCAAAAAGTGTTTTTGCATTTAATTTTGGGTTTTTATGGATATACTCTACCACTGCCCACGCAATGCTTAATCCATCAAAAGTACTTGTTCCCCTCCCAATTTCATCGAGAAGAATTAAACTTTGTGGTGTGGCATTGTGCAGAATATTTGCTGTTTCTATCATTTCAACCATAAAAGTGGATTGTCCTGAAGCGAGGAAGTCCATTGCACCTATTCTTGTAAAAATTCTATCAACAATTCCTATTTCAGCTTCTTTTGCTGGCACAAAAGAACCCATTTGGGCTAGTAGACAAATTAGAGCAACTTGTCTTAAATAAGTGGATTTACCTCCCATATTAGGTCCAGTAACAATTAAAATTTGATTTTTGTGGTTATCAAGGTAGGTGTCGTTTGGGATAAAGGGCTCTTTATTGTAAACTTCAATCACAGGATGTCTGCCCTCCGTAATTTTAATGTAATCAGAAGAGTGGACAACAGGTCTTCTATAATCTCTATAAATTGCCAGTTCAGCTAAAGAAGAGAGAATATCAATAAGAGCAATTAACCGGGACATTTTTTGAAGCCTTAATGTCTGAGAGGCAATTTCTTCTCTTATTTTCATAAATATTTGATATTCGAGTTCAGCCATTTTTTGTTCAGCCAATAAAACTTTTTCTTCATATTCCTTTAATTCAGGGGTAACAAATCTTTCGGAGTTAACAAGTGTTTGCTTTCTTATATAATCTTCGGGAATAAGATGAAGATTTGGTTTTGTAACTTCTATATAATAGCCGAAAATTTTATTATATCCTATTTTCAAGGATTGAATCCCGGTTCTCTCTTTTTCCTTCTTTTCTAATGAAACAATGAAGCTCTTTCCTGATTTGCTGATTTTTCTCAATTCATCCAGCTCTTTGTCATAGCCTTCTTTAATAAGACCACCTTCTGTTAATAGGTGAGGGGGTTCTTCAACAATTGCTTTATCAATTAAATTAAATACATCGGTTAAATTATCCCATTTAAAATAGCACTCTTTTAAAATAGGAGAAGAGAATTTTTCAAGCAGTGATTTAATTTCTGGGAGTATGCTTAAGGAATTTCTTAAAGAAATTAAGTCCTTGGGATGAGCAACGGATAAATTTATTTTGCTCGTGATTCTTTCTAAATCGTAAATATTCCTTAATAATTTTCGAATTTCTTTTCTTTCAACATTTTTATTGTAAAAATCTTCCACACCATCGAGCCTTTTTTCTATTTCTTCTATATTTAAAAGAGGATGAAGTAGCCATTGCTTTAGTAGTCTTCCTCCCATTGGGGTTAATGTGAAATCTATTATTTCCAAGAGAGAACCCTTTTTACTCCCATCCCTTAAATTTGTGCAAAGCTCAAGGTTACGGATTGTGGATGAATCCAATAACATATATTGTTTTGAATGAAAATAGGAAATTTTGTTTATAAATGAGAGACTATCCTTTCTAATTTGTTGAAGATAGGAAAGGAGAGCACCAGCAGCACAAATTGCAAGTTCCTTTTCTTTAAAGCCAAAGCCTTCCAATGTATTCACTTTGAAATGAGTGAGTAAAATCTTTTCAGCCTGAGAAAATTCAAAAACCCAGTCTTCAACAGGATTCTTTAAAATCTTAGAAAGATTGTCATCTTCGAAAATTTTTTTGATAAGAGATTCTTTATCAGAAGGAAAAATTAATTCTTTTGGAGAGATTCTAAAGACTTCATCAATAAAATCTCTTTCTTCATTCTCCATATACTGGGTTGCCTTTATCTCTCCGGAAGAAAGGTCAATTAAAGCTAAACCCCATCTATTATTTTCAGGAAATATGGAGACAATATAATTAAACTCTTTTGCCTCATCAACCTCAACCTCTACTGCTGTACCTGGAGTTAGAACTTTAACAACTTCTCTTTTTACAACTCCCCTTGCTAATTTAGGGTCTTCTACCTGTTCACAGATTGCAACTTTGTAGCCTCTTTTTAAAAGTTTTCCTATATATGAATCAGCTGCATGATATGGAATTCCACACATTGGAGCATTTTGACGAGAAGTAAGAGCAATTTCAAGAATTTGGGAAGCAATTTTTGCATCTTCATAAAACATTTCATAAAAATCACCAAGTCTAAAAAATAAAATGGCGTCTGGATAATTTTGCTTAATTGATTTATACTGTTTCATCATAGGAGTGATGGAATTTTTCTCTTTCATTCGTTTTCTAAATTATATTTTTAGCCTTTATATAAGTCAATATTTGACATAAATCTCTCTATATAGTATACATCATTTTAACATGAATTTGCCTAACTGGCTTACAACTTTAAGAATTTTTTTAGTTCCCCCTTTAGTTGTGGTTTTGTTAACTGAATTTGAAGGAAGTGAGCCAATAGCTCTTGCTATTTTTCTTTTAGCAGCGATTACAGATTGGTTTGATGGTTATTTAGCAAGAAAACGTAATCAAATCACACTTCTTGGAAAATTTTTAGACCCAATAGCTGATAAGCTATTAATCGCATCTGTTTTTATTTCTCTCGTGGAAATGAAGGTAGTTCCAGCCTGGATGGTGGTTGTCATTATAGGAAGAGAGATTGCCGTTACTGGGTTTAGGGCAATTGCTGCATCTCATGGTTATAATATTCCCGCAGGAGTTTCAGGGAAGATAAAAATGGTTACTGAGGTTGTTACAATAACTCTTTTAATTGGGAGGAAATATCTTGGGTCTTTTGTCTTTCTTAGTAGAATCGCTCTCTGGATTACTTTAATAGTAGCAGTTTTATCTGCAGTTGATTATTACTTTAAATTTGGAAGAATTTTCCTACTTAAAAAGATTTGATAGAGATTCTTTTACCCTTTCAAGACCTGAGCTGTCTTCTATATTTAAAATGATTATTTCTTTTTCCCATTTCTTGCTTATTCTCTTCAGCAATCCGGAAAGGATTTTCCCTGCTCCCAATTCTATAAAAACATAACAGCCTTCTTCTCTCAATACCTCCATTGATTTATACCAGAGAACAGGTCTACTCACTTGCCTTTTAAGAGCCTCTCTTGCTTCATCACCCCGTGATATAATCTTTGCATCAACATTGGTTATAATCGGAAAAGATAGGTTCTTAAATTCCACTCTATCAAGATCTCTGGAAAGTTTTTCCTCTGCAGGTTTCATTAATTGGCAGTGAAATGGAGCACTAACTGGGAGAAATACTGCTCGGGGAGGATCTATTAACTCTACAGCTTTCTCAACAGCTTTCTTCTCGCCGGCAATAACAATTTGCCCTTCACTATTCCAATTTGCTATTTCAACGATACCGTCTTTTATATTTTTTAATGCTTCAATTATTCTTTCGCCGGGCACCCCTAATATAGCAGCCATTGCTCCATAACCAACAGGAACTGCCTCTTGCATATATTTTCCTCTTTTATGAACTAAAATAAGGGCGTCCTCAAATTTCAAAGCTTGAGATGCGGTCAAGGCTGAATACTCGCCCAGGCTATGCCCTGCCCCAATATCAGGAGAAAGGTTTAAAAGTTTAAAAGCAATGTAACTGACTGTAAGCAATGCAGGTTGAGTATATTCTGTCAATTTAAGTTTTTCTTCAGGCCCTTCGAAACACAATTTTGAAAAATTAAAACCTAAAATTTCGTTTGCTTTTGAAAAAATTTCACGAGCAATATCATAATTATCGTAGAAATCTTTACCCATTCCAACATATTGAGAACCCTGACCCGGGAATAGAAAAGCTATTTTTTGCTTCATTCTTCACTCCTTTACTTTAAACTCAATATTCTCATTTTTTTTCAGTCCCTTAAGCCATTCTAAAATTAATTTCTCTCTCTTCTGATTTTCAATTATAGATTCAATTTCTCCTGCCACTTCAAGTAATGATTTTGGATATAATTTTTTCTTTTTTTGCTCAGGAACATATACTTCATCGTAATATTTTTTTATTTCATCTAAGGTTATTGGAGAAATAAATTTAAATCTATCCTGAATAACTTTATCAAAGTAAATTTTCTCTTCTATATAAACTTTTAGATCCTCCCAAGTTAAATCGAACTTCATAAGTTCATTGTTAAAATTTTCCTTAGTACCAAACATCTTAATCAACCTTTCTTTTTCTTTCTCAATTTCTTCATCCAGAGATAACTCTATTTTAATTTTTTTCTTTATAATTTTTTGATTAACCATTCTTTCAATTAGTTTTTTAACTTCTTCTTTTTTTATTTTAGGAAAAAGATTAAAATGAATTGCTATTTTTAAATCACTGAGAGTAATTGCCTCATCACCAATTGATGCAATAATTCTATCTATAATTTCTTGTGAATAAATCAAGTTAATAAATAAAAAAATACTCACTATGAAAAATGTTAATTTTACTTTATTAGAAAACATTTCCAATTGTCAAAAACGGTAAAATTCTTCTTCGAGCAATATCCCATCCAAGGTCAATTCTAACAGGACCCATTGGTGTTTTGTATCTTATTCCAACACCAATTGCATTTCTTATCTCACCTATTCTAATTTTATTTGGCTCTGAAAATAAATTTCCTGTATCAAGAAAAACTCCAGCATAGAGATTTTTCATTGCACCTGAAATAGGAAATTTCAATTCAAAATTAAATAGAATTAAAGCCTTTCCACCGATTGGTTTCAAAGAAATCGGATCTTTTGGACCAAGCTCATCAAATCTTTCACCTCTATGAGAATTCGAACCTCCAGCAAAAAACCTCTCACTTACGGGAATTTTTCCCCATGCTAAACCAATACGAGTCGTTAAAGAAAAATTCAAGTTTGAGGCCAAAGGGATATAATTTTGAAATTGCAGGAAATTTTTAAAGTACTTTGATTTAGTCCCTAAAATTGGATAAGCTAACTCTGATGTTATGCTTAGAAAAAATCCTTTTTCAGGGTTAAAGGAATCGTCTCTTTTATCCATAATAAAAGTACCGGCCATTGAAGAGGCAGAAAATGGTCTATGTTCTTTATCAACCTCCGATTCAGCTATCTCTAAATTAAAAAGGGTAGTCCTTGTCCATCTCACTCTGTAAAGAAGGGTTACATTTCCATTTAATCTTTTTATATTGGTAAGACTGATTCCTCTTTTGTTGTAATCAAAACTCTTTCTGTCTTCCTCTTCTATCCATGCGTTAATAAAAGATTTAAAAGGCAAACTAAAGAAATAAGGCTGTTCCCATGATAGGACTCCTCTCTTTTCCCATGGTCCAACCTGAGTTATGAAACTAAAAAGGGATGCAGAGCCAAAAACATTGTTTCTTGAAAATTCAAGAGTGACCCTTGGCATGATTTCAAAATTCCAAACAGCAAAGGAGTATGGTTCTCTTTTTGTCATTAATCCAATACCAAACCCAATGTAATTTCTCCTCCCTTCTTTAACTCTTATCATAAGATATTCGCTTTTCTCATTTATTGGGATTTCTTCAATTTTGATTTCGTCAAAAATCCCAAGTTCCTCTAATCCCTTCCTTGACTCAATTATTCTATTGTAATAGGCATAATCTCCTTCTTTTATTTTCAATTCCCTCCGGATAACGGTCTTCTTTGTAATTAAATTTCCAACAATTATGATTCTTTCTACTTTAATTCTTTTTCCTTCATATATTATAAAGTTTAAAACTATATTTTTTCTATCACTTTTTTTTATTTCAGCTTTAATTTTAACTTCTCTAAATCCATTATTGAGATAAAAAATTTCTAATCTGCTTATATCAGCCTGTACTAATGGTTCATAGTAAGGTCCGCCTTCAAAGACTCTTATTTGTTTCAGTAATTCTTCCCTTGAAAAGGATTTTACCCCAATAAAATTTATTTGTTTAATTAAACTAATTTCACCCTCATTTATGTATATTAAAACATTCAATTTATTTTTTACCTTTTGAAAATTCATTGTAACTTTTACATCAGAATATCCTTGGGATTGGTAAAAATTCTTTATCTTCTCAGGTAAATTAAACACTTTATTACCATCTATCCAGAATTCAATGGGTCTTGTCTTTAATTTAAATTTTTCTTTTAACAAATGGAGGGAAAAATGTTTCACTCCGTGAAAAACAATTTCTCCAGGTCTATATCTTTGACCAGGGGATATACTATAAATGACAATTAGTTTATCTTTTTCTTTTTTAGTTCCTGAGGTTACAGATGCGAAAATATAACCTTTCTCTCTTAAAAAAGACAAAATTTTTGCTTCTCCTTCTGTTAATGCCCATTCTTCAAAAACCCTTTCCTTCCAAAAGGGCAAAATGAGTGAAAGAGGAATTTTTGCGCCCTTTATAACGAAATCTATTTTCTTGCCAGGGTCGATTTCTATTTCAATTTCTACATATCCTTTTTTTATTTCTATTTTTTTCTCTTTTAGCTCGACTCTACATCTATAATATTTCTTTTTGTGGAAAAAATTTTCAATAGCCTTAATGTCTTTTCTTAAAATAAAAGGATTATAGTAATCTCCTTCTTTTAACCTCAACAATTTTTTAAGAGTTTCTTGAGTAAATATCCTATTACCTACAAAATTTATTTTCCTTAGAATTAGCCTATTTCCCGGATAAATTTTAAAATATATTTCTATCTCTGATTTTTTAAAATTTCTTTTAATTTCATAATCCACTCTGCAAAAAAAATATCCTTCTTCTCTCAGTTTTTCTCTTATTTCATTACAAGCTTTTTTAAATTTGTTATTAGAAAAAAAATCTCCCTCTTTAATTGCATTTATTTTAAAATTGCCTATTTCTTTTGAACCAATCCATTGAAATTTTATTTTTTTTATCAAAAATTTTTTTTCCAGAGAAAATATCAATTCAATTTTATTTTTTTCTACTTCTTTTATTCTAACCTTTATATCTGAAAATAATCCTGTTTTGTATAGGAGTTTGACGCTATCTCTAATTTTTTTTAACGAGAATTTTTCACCTTCTTTAATTAAAATTAATTTTCTTATTTCACTTTGGTCTTTAAAATTTTCTATCTCTAAATTTATCTCTTCAATTATTTTATTAGTTAAATTTTTTCCCTGGAGAGAATAATTTATAAAAGCTAAAAATAAAAAAGATAAAATAAAAAAAATTTTAAAATCTTTTTTGAACTTTAACATCTAATCCAATCCTGCCCTCTTCGTCTCTAATTGCAATTATTGACATATCTCTTGTAAATTTCCATTCAAGAAAAAGATAATCTCTTCTATTAGTTGACAAATTGGTTGAATAAAGGACAGTTATATCTTCAGTAATTTTTTTCCCAAGAGAAAGTCTGGGAGTTGCAAGAAAAGTTGAACCAGTTAAAAGAGGACTGATTCTTAACCAGTCTAATCCTAAAATTTTACTGGCTCTGCTTGTTAATCTTTCAGTTAATCTGAATGAAAGAAAAGAAGATAGACTCAATTGAGTGCTTTTATCATAAGAGTAAATCCTCTCAAACGCTTCTCCCAAGGCAAGAAGAGCAAGGATTTCCTCAGTAGGAAGGGGAGGAGAAGAGCTTAATTCAGGATTTAGGTGATTCAAAGGACCTGTTAAACTAAAAATCACACGGTAATCTTTTATAAATGTTTCTGCTCTGAAATTTATTTCTGGGTTGTTCGGGTTTAAAGGATCGGTGAAATCTATTTTACCTTCTATTAAATTAAAAGTCCTATCCTGAAAGAATAACTTACCTCTTAAAGCTACTATCTCACCTAAAATGCGGAGAGAACTAATGTTTCCAAAAATTCTTAAGTTAAATTTACATTCAACGGTTCCTAAGGAATTGTTTATCCAACATCCCTCCTCTGAATGAATAATTAGATCTAAGAGGAGACCTTTTAATAATTCATTTTTAGATTCTTCTTTTATAAAAGGAGAAGAAGAGAAAACAATTTTTTCTCCAATATCCCTTGTCCATAGCATCTGATGAACAAAGATCTCCCCGCTAAGCATAAAATTTTCATTATCTTTAATTAAATTCAACTTACTATCACAAAGAAATCTTGTTTTTTCAAAAGGTGAGATGTGCATATTTTTTCCTTGTAATTTGAAATCCAGTTTATCTACGCCTTTTAAACCTTTTAACTTCATTTCGCCAAATCCATTAACTTCTCCTCCTCCTAATTTCCCTTTTATCGATAAAATTTGTAATTTATCTTTCTCTAATAATACTAAACCCGCAAAATCTTTTAATGAATGAGCAAATTTTGGAATGGGTAATTCTTCCCCTTCAAAGTCCGCTATTGCTTTAATTTCAGGTTCATTTAAAGAGCCAGAAATTTCAAATCTAAGATTAAGCTTTCCCTTTGCTCCTTTCCAAGGTATTATCAGGTCTAAATCTCCAATTTTTAAATCAAATTTGCCCTTAATTTCATTTTTATTCAACGGATGGATGAGCTGAGCAACAAACTCATTTTTTCCAGGTTTTATTGTTCCTAACAATTCTAATGAAATGTTTTCTTCGATTTCTCCCAAACTGATTTTGCCTGTAATTTTTCTTTTTGGATATGAAAGATATGAGAAATTATCAATCTCAAAATCTCCTGAAATCATACCTTTTTCAAATTTGCTATTTCCTTTAATTGAAAAGGATAAAATTCCTTTTAAACTTGAATAAAAAGAAGAAATATCCATTCCTTTTCCTTTAACATTCAAATTTAATTCCTTTGTGATGGGGTTGAAATACAATTCCCCAAGTATACTTCCACCATTAAGATCTAATTTAATCGATGGAAAAGCAATTTCTTTCTTTGACCATCTGAATACCCCATTAACATTTTCGAATATTTTATTAATGGCTTCCAATCTTCTGCTATTAAAGACTGTTTCACATGAAAATTGTTCATTTATAACTGAAATAAAAATCTTACCTGAAACTTTACCTTTAACTGGAATTTTTAAATTTAAGTTTGAAAATATCCTGTTAATGTCTCCTTCTTCTAAATTAATATTTAAAAAAGTTTTATTTTCATTTACATTAAGTGTTCCTATTCCATTAAAATAATTATCTTTAATTTTTATTTCTCCAAATAGCTCATTTTTATAAACCATTTCACCAGCGATTTTTAAAAAATTAAAGCCAAAAATACCTGAATTATAGAAATTAAAAGAGAAGAAAATTTCTGGCTTAGAATATAAACCAAAAGCCTTCACAGAAATACTTCCTTTTCCTTTAATAGGCGGAGTTTTTAAAGATAATTTAAGCAGAGAATTTACAAAGTTAACTGTATCTCGGAAGTTTCTAACTTCTGCATCTACTTTAATATCCATTTTATCATTGATTAAAACAATACCTGAAAGTTTAAAATCTCCAAAACTTGATTTTAATAGAGAGGAATTAAGTCGGACAAGCTTTTTCCCATTCCATTCAAGTTCAAGTTCTCCTTTTAAAGGAAAACCATTCTCTGATAAAGAATAATCATCTAAAAATTTAAAATAGGCTTTTAATCTTTTATTTTTAATTTCAAAATTTCCCCATGATGGACTTTTAATCGGCCATCCCAAAGATAGCCAATTTAAAATAGGTTTTAGATTAAAATTCTTGAATTCTCCTTTAATATAATCGGGTAAAATTTTCAAGAATAAAGGACTTTTTTTATTATTAAGCCATAAATTTAAATTCACACCTTTTAAATTTGAGAAATTTATTGTTCCAAAAGCAGGACTAACTTCTGAATTCTCAAAGATTAATTGATTCGAATAAATTTCCCCTTTATAGGTTATATATTTTTCCTTATTAAAAGTCCCTTTTCCTTCAATTCTGCCCTGTAATTTGAATGGCAGTGAAAAAATTTTCTCAATTTTTGAAGCATTTATATTATAGAAGGTTTTAAAATTAAAAACGGGGCGGGAGATGTCCTCTATCTCTCCATTTATATTGAACCAGAAATCTTTTCCATAATATTTAAGTTTCCTCACTTTTATTTTTTTGCCTCTTATATGGGCTGTAATATTTATTTTCCCTTCCAGATCAATTTTTTTTCTTGGAAAAGAGAAGTGATAATTATCAGCTTTATAAACTATAAATATTCCTTTTTCCATTTGGGTGAAGAAAATATTTGTTTCAAGAGAATTTATAGTTAATCCATTATTTTTATACTGTATTTTTCCTTTGTGAATTACTCCTTTCTTGATAATTAAAGGCAAAAGGAAATCCGCACCCTTTCCTGATACAGGAGCTGGAAATATTTTAATTAAAGGCTTCTCTATAAATACTTCAAATTGTTTTTCTCTTAGTATGGAACGAACAGGGAAACTGATAACCAATTCTTCAGCAGAAAAAAAGATATTATTTTTTTGAAAAGTTGGAGCAATGATTTTCAATTTAGGAGGAAAAATAGTTAAAGCAATAGAGGAATATTTTAAGGTTTGACCCATCCTTGCTTTAATCTGATTAAGAAATAAATATTTAAGCAGAAAAACCCCTCCGCTTATAAAGCTCAATATTAGCAAAATAATAATCAATGATTTTATTTTCTTTTTCATTTATTCCACAATAAAGAGAAGATTTCCAACTTCTACAGAATTCCTTTCTGCAACCGCAATTTTTGTTATTTTTCCTGATTTAGGAGATTTAATCTCGTTCTCCATTTTCATGGCTTCAAGAACTAATATTCCCTGATTTTCTTTAACTTCATCACCTTCTTTTGCAAGGATTCTAACCACTTTTCCTGACATAGAGGCTTTCACCTCTTGTTTCTTTTTTACCGAATCCCCTCTTTTTTCCAAAAATTTAGTTAAAGATTGCTTTTCAATTTTAAATAATTTCCCGTTTACGGAAATGGAATAATTTTGTTTGCTTGGATAAATTATCACATTGTAAATTCTACCCCCTATGTTTAGCAGAAACTCATTCTGGCTAATTTTTTCTACTCCGACTAAATATTTTTCATTTTTTATAGCAACTTCCATTTCACTATTCCTTTTACCTGCAATTTTTAAAGTAAATTCATTTCCATTCATAAAAAAAGTCAATTTCATCTTTCTTCTCTTGACAGAAAAATGATACACTAATATAAAAATTTAGGCAACTCACCTTTAAGAGAAAACCAATAAAACTTGCTAAAATTGGTTTGTTTGCATATTAAATTAAATTGTGTTAAAATTCATAAAAAATTAAAGGAGTTGAGGGATGTCAGGACATTCTAAATGGCATTCCATAAGACATAAAAAAGCTGCTCAAGATGCCAAAAGAGGAAAAATTTTTACAAAAATTATTAGAGAAATAGTTGTTGCTGCACGACTGGGAGGAGGAGACCCTGAAACAAACCCAAGATTAAGGAAAGCAATAGCTGATGCAAAAAATGTTAATATGCCTGCTGAAAATATAAAGAAGGCTATCCAAAGAGGTACAGGCGAAATCGAGGGAGCTCAATATGAAGAAGTAATTTACGAAGGATATGGACCTGGGGGAGTTGCAATTTTTGTGGAAGCATTAACAGATAATAAAAATAGGACTGTAGCAGAACTAAGACACATTTTCTCTAAACACGGGGGGCGACTTGGAGAACCAGGATGTGTTTCCTGGCTATTTTCTCGTAAGGGTTATATAGTTGTCGAAAAAAATGATTTATCAGAGGATAAGCTTTTAGAAATAATTTTAGAAAGTGGCGCAGAGGATATGCGAGAAGATGGAAGCAACTGGGAAATTTTTACCCCTCCTGAAAAATTAGAATTAGTGGTGAATGCTCTTGAAAATAACAATATTGCTATTGCTACCTCAAGTCTTGCTTATGTTCCTCAAAATTATATAAAACTTCAGGGTAAAGAAGCAGAACAACTGTTAAAATTATTAGCTGCTCTGGAAGACCATGATGATGTAAAAAAGGTATGGGCTAATTTTGATATTGAAGAAGAAGAAATATCAAGATTTGCAGCGAACGAGTGACTTTCTTAAAATAAATGAAAGTAATTGGAATAGACCCAGGAACTAAAGTAACTGGGTTTGGGATTGTAGAATTAAAAGATAATAAATATGAAATCGTTGATTACGGGACAATAAAACCCAGAGCTGACCTTCCTCTGGCTGAAAAATTGAAAGAAATAAAGCAAAATTTAGAAGCAATAGTTTCTAAATACAATCCTGAAGCTGCTGCATTGGAAAATTTGTTTTACGCCCAGAATGTAAAAACTGCAATTGTGCTCGGGGGAGTGAGAGGAGTTATTTTATCTGTATTAGCCACTCATGAATGCCCGATTTTCGAATATTCCCCTCTTGAAGTAAAAAAAGCTGTCACAGGGTATGGAAGAGCTGAAAAAACTCAGGTAAAGGAGATGGTTTTCAATTTGATAGGAATTGAGGATAAAGAGATTGAAAAAGATGTAACTGATGCATTAGCTATTGCTCTATGCCATTTAAATTCAACAGGTTTTCTTGAAAAAATTCAAAACAGATAAAATGATTTCTTTTTTAAAAGGCATCCTTATAGATAAGTCACCAAATGAAATTACAGTTGAAGTGGGAGGTGTTGGCTATCAGGTCTTTATCCCTTTGTCGACCTATTCAAAAATAGGAAATTTTAAGGAACCAGTTGAACTCTTTATTTATACACATTTAAGAGAGGATAGTCTCTCCCTTTTCGGCTTTTTAACTAAAGAAGAAAAGGAAATTTTCACAAAATTAATATCAATTTCTGGAATTGGACCAAAGTTAGCTTTAAATATCCTCTCTGGAATTGGACCAGATGAACTTGAGGAGGCAATTAAAAAGAATGATTTCACCCGTTTAACTGCTATACCTGGCATAGGAAGAAAAACAGCTCTAAGAATTGCTCTTGAACTTCAGGGGAAATTTGAAGAGAAAGAGAGAATTTTAGCATCTCCAGAATCGAAAGAAAAGGAAGAGATTATTTCTGCTTTAATAAATTTAGGATTTAAGAGAAAGGAAGTGGAAGATATAGTGGATAAAACAATTAATTCTTTTCCTGAAGGCACAGAATTTGAAAAATTATTTCAGGAAAGTTTAAAAAAATTATCAAAGTTATAAGAAATGACAAGATTAGCCACTCCTGTAAAAACAAGTGAAGATTCCGTTTTTGAGGATAAATTAAGACCTCAATCCTTAGAAGAGTTTATAGGACAGGAGAATATCAAAAAAAATCTTAAAATATTTATTGAAGCTGCAAAGAAAAGAAATGAACATTTAGACCATGTCCTCCTTTATGGACCTCCTGGTCTTGGTAAAACAACTCTGGCTTATTTAATAGCCAAGGAATTAGGGGTTCCTATTAAAACAACTTCTGGTCCAGTAATTGAAAAAGCCGGTGATTTAGCTGCAATTCTTACAAATCTCAAGGATAAATCTATACTCTTCATAGATGAAATTCATCGTCTTCATCCATCAGTAGAAGAAATACTTTATCCTGCTATGGAAGACTTTAAATTAGATATTGTAATTGGTCAAGGTCCTAATGCAAGAACTTTAAAGTTAGCCCTGTTAAGATTCACCTTAATAGGAGCAACTACTCGAGCAGGAATGATAACTCCACCTCTTAGAAGTAGATTTGGAATAATCTTCAGAATTGGATTCTATACTCCTGAAGAATTGAAATTAATTATAAAAAGGTCAGCTTCAATCCTGAATGTGGAAATTGACAATCAAGGTGCAAAAGAAATTGCGCTTCGCTCTCGGGGAACACCAAGAATTGCAAATAGATTACTGAGGAGGATAAGAGACTATGCACAGGTTATGGGAGATGGAAAAATAAATAAGGAGATTGCTCTTGCTGCGCTTGAAATGCTCGAAGTTGATTCTTGTGGCTTTGATGAAATTGATAGAAAAATTCTCCTGACCATAATCAAAAAATTCAATGGTGGTCCGGTTGGAATAAAGGCTATTGCAGCAGCAATAAATGAGGAAAAGGAAACTATTGAATCAATATATGAGCCTTTTTTAATTCAGTCAGGATTTATTGACAGAACTCCAAAGGGAAGAAAAGCAACAGCAAAGGCTTATGAACATTTTGGCATCCCTTATAATAATCCAGAACAAAAGAAATTGTTTTAAATTTTAAAATGATGGATATAAGTCTGTTTGATTATGACCTACCAAAAGAACTTATTGCCAGATTCCCCTTACCAGGTAGAGACCAATCAAAATTACTTATTTTAATACGAAAAGAAAAAAAGATTATACACTCCCAATTTAAAAATTTTCCAAATTATTTAAAAGAAGGGGATTTATTAATATTAAATAATTCTAAAGTAATTCCTGTTAGGCTAATTGGCTCTATTAATGGAAGAGTTATAGATTGTTTATTAACAGAAAGAATTAATAGTAACACTTGGGAAGGTATTTTCCAGCCTGCTCGAAAAGTAAAAATTGGAAAGAAAATAACATTTGACAGGAAACTTGAAGGAGAAATTATTGAAATTAAAAATTTTGGAAAGAGATTGATTAAATTCAATAAAAAAAACAATGAATTATTCGATATTATTAAAAAGATAGGTTTAGCTCCCCTGCCACCTTATATTAAAAGAAAAAACGAGGAAGCAATTAAATATAAAGAGCTCGATTTAAACCGCTATCAGACTATATATGCAAAAGAAGAAGGCTCGATTGCAGCTCCTACTGCAGGTCTTCATTTTACCCCAAAAATCTTGGACGAAATCAAAAAAAGAGGAATTGAAATAATAGAAATTACTCTTCATGTAGGGGAAGCAACTTTTAGGCCAGTGAGAGTCGAAAAAATTGAAAAACATAAAATGGGAGAGGAGTTTTTTCATATTTCAGAGTCAGTCGCAGAGAAAATAAATCTTGCAAAAAAAGAAGGTAGAAGAATTGTGGCAGTAGGGACAACAACAGTTAGAGCATTGGAAAGTGCATGGAAAGAGAATCGCCTTCAAGCAGGGTTTAATAAAACTAATCTTTTTATTTACCCTGGTTATAAATTCAAAGTAATAGATGCGCTTCTAACTAATTTTCATCTTCCGAAGTCTACACTTCTAATGTTAGTCTCAGCTTTTGTGTCTACGAATCCCGCGGAAGGTGTTAACTTAATTAAAAAAGCATATAAAGAGGCAATTAATAAAAAATATAGATTTTACAGTTACGGTGACTGTATGTTAATAATTTAAGGATTTTTAAATGATTTAAGTTTTTAGCTTTATTTAGAATGGAGGTAGAGAAAATTGCTTAAAGTTACTAAAGAAACAGAATTAGAGATAAATGCCCCGAGAATGATAGGTATTTCTGGAAGAATACTTGGCACCTTAGCAAATGCAAGAGTAAATCTTAAAGCATTCTGTGCCTACCCCCGAGATGACAAAATTACTTTTTTACTTGTAACAAATGACAATGAAAAAGCGGAAAATGCTTTAAAGGCAGCTGGTTTAAATGTAAAGAAAAACAATGTAATTACGGTCTTGGTCAGAGAAAGAATAGGAGCAGCTGCAGAAATTGCCGCCCTTCTTGGAAATGCTGTAATTGAGATTAAATATTGCTATGGAAGTTCCTCAGGCAAAGGAGAAGTATTACTTATTTTCAATACAAGCGATAATCAAAAGGCTTACGAAGTTCTGAGTTAACCTCTAATTTCTTTTAATAACTCTTTTATTGCTCTTTCCAATTGACGGTCAATTCCTTTTTCTATATCCTGTGGAAAATCCGGCACAATTATATCCGGTATACATCCATTACCTTCCATATTTAATCCAGTGGTAATAACATACCATCCACGATATGGAACCCTAAATCGACTTCCATCAATTAAACTTATTCCACCCGTGCTTATCACCGAACCTGAAGTTGCTTGTCCCACAACCTTTCCTCTTTTAAGAGTTTTTATAGCATGTGAAAATATTTCTGCATTACTGTAAGAATATTCATTGCATAAAACAATAATCGGTTTTGTCCATGCATATAGAGGTCTTCTATCCTGAGGATAGCCCTTCTCTCCTCCTCTTGGTATGGTTATGGCATGGGGCTTTGGAGAAAGAATTGCTAATAGATAATCGGTTGTCCATCCACCTCCATTATTTCTAACATCAATTACAAGTCCATCTTTACCATGGGCAACTGAATATAACTCCATTTCAAATCTTTCAAGACTTGGTTCATTCATTGCCTGAATATGAATATAACCTAATCTTCCATTGCTTAGTTTCTCAACCAGTGTTCTCTTCTCTTCCACCCATCTATCATATTCCTTCTGGAGAAATTGAGAATAATTCATTGGTTTTACAATTAATGTTCTTTTTTTACCATTTTTACCGATTACTTCAATTTCAACTTTCTCTCCAACTTTATCATTCAACAATTGATGAATATTAGTATGTTTTTCTATAACTTGCCCATCAATTGAAATTAATATTTCGCCAGGGTATACCCGAGCTTTTTCCTTATCACAGGGTCCATCAGGAATAACGCTTTTTACTTTTAACCCTTTTCCTTTATAATCAGGGTCAAACCTTAGTCCCAGCATTCCGGTTGAAACTGCATTTTCAGGACGGGGTGGGCTGATTCCTAAATGAGAGGAATTCAACTCTCCAATCATTAATCTAATAACATCGTGAAAATCTTCTCGAGTGATGGTTTTAGAAGCAAGAGGTCTGTATTTCTCCCGCATTTTTCTCCAGTTAACTCCATGAAAATTCGGGTCATAAAATCTGTCATTTAATGTCTGCCATGCTTCATCGAACATCTGAAGTTTTTCTGCAACATGATCAATAATCATTTTTGCCCTGAAATTTATATTTTTTAATTTTTTCCCATCCAATGAAACAGATGCTATATTCCCTCCTCTCCTTAAGAAATATATTTTCTTTCCATCTTTGCTCCAAGAAATGTAAGAAGGACTTGAGCCATCCATGGTTAATTGTTTTAAGCCGGTTCCATCCCATTTCACTATCCATAAATCTCTTTTACCTTTTGCATTAGCCTGAAAGGCAAAAGTTTTTCCGTCAGGAGAAATCACAATCCCTGTTTCATCACCTGGAAGACTTGTAACTCTTCTAAGCCTTTTATGAATATTTTTGAAATCTATTTTCACAATTACTTTTTTCTCCTTTTTCTCCTTCGCAGTTTTTTCCTCCTCTTCCCATTCTTCTTTACTTTTCTCATCATCTATTTTCCTCAGGAAAACAAACCATATATCATAGGTGTTGCCAATTCTTCTTGAAAAGAAGGCTAATTTTCTTCCATCTTGAGACCAGACCGGATGAACATCCTCGTCAGGATGCTGACTTATATTAACTGGCTCACCACCTTCAGCAGATATGATAAAAACATCTGTATTGAACTCATTGTCGTCTCTGGAAAAAGCAATCCATTTACTATCAGGGGACCAGGAATAATCTGGAGTAGCCCAACCCTTTAAGATTCTTTTTTCATTTTTTCCATCTTTATCCATAATCCATAAATCACCATTCCCTCGAATAAATGCTATTTTCTCTCCATCTGGAGAAAATTTTGGAGAATGTTCGCTTTCCTCAGTTTTTGTTAATTGAATTATCTCCTTTCTCAAACACTTACTCAATCTTTCTTCATCAGAAGAAGCTGACCTAACCAGAAATATATCTTTATTTCCACTTCTATCTGAAATAAAAACTAAACTTTTACTATCAGGAGACCAGCATATTTGATAATCTCGAGCCGGATTGTCTGTAATTCTGTTAGCTTTTCCTCCCTCCTCTTCCATCACAAAAATCTCTCCCCTTACAACGAATGCAATCTCCTTTCCATCTGGAGAAATCTGCATTTCTGTAGCCTGAGATGTAAAAATCTTTCTTTCAACAGGATTTACTTTATAATCAATTGGTCCATATATCTTCAATTTTTTATTTTCCCCAGACTCTGGAAAATAACACCAGATTGAATAACCCTGTTCATAAGCTATCACCTTTCCATTTCTTGAAATATTTGGAAATCTAACTCCATCGTCTTTAAAAAAGGTTAACTGTTTTTTATTCTTATTGAAAATATCAATTTCCCAGAGATTAAATGTTCCATCTTCGTCTGTAACATAATAAACTGCTTTGCTATCCGGCGCCCATAAAGGAAAATAATCATTTCCCATATGATTGGTAAGTTGAATATATTCTTCTGTCTCAAAATTATATAGCCAAATATCTGTATTACCACTTCCTCTATAATGTTTTCGAGCCCAATCAATCCTTCCTCTCACAAATGCTAACCACTTTCCATCCGGAGAAATTCTTCCCTGGTCTGCATAGGTTTGAACAAGCTCAAAGGGTGTCCCTCCTTCTCTATCTATTTGATAGAGAACCGGTAAACGATGATAATAAAAATTCCTGCGCGAAGAAAATATTATTTTCCCATCAGAGCTCCAATCACAGATGCGGTCAGAATTTGAAAAATAAGTTAATCTTACGGGAATTCCACCTTTTGACGGGATCACAAAAATATCATCGTTTCCATAACGATTTGAGCTGAAAGCAATTTCTTTACCATCCGG
>CAZWBN010000014.1:0-19537 GCA_964632095.1 uncultured Clostridia bacterium
ATAATAATTCTATTATCTTTTCAGCAAGGGAGGATGAATATTATCATGAGAAAAAGGCAAAGGAAAAGAAAGACGATGCGAGGGTAATAGATGATATTGAAGCTTTTTATCCAATCAGACTTTTTGAAATCAATCTTAAAGAGAAAAAGGTTATTCGAATAACAAAAAATAAAGACAGAATTCAGAATTTTACAGTTTCATCTGATGGAAATTGGGTAATTACAATGCATATTGATACACCTTTATATGAAGTCGAGGCAAAACACCGACCAAAATACTTTCTCATTAATTTAAATGATTATTCTGTAAAGGAGATATGGAAAGAAAAATACTTTAGTCCGAGCTATTTTAAATGGGCTTTTGACAGTAAAAGTGTTTTTCTAATTGAAGAAAAATCAAATTATGAAGAGAAAAGAGCCCCAGGAATTCCTCTTTTATATGAGTATGATTTGGAAAAAGATCAATGCAAATTAATTCCAATTAATTGGGAAAAGGGGATAGGAGAGATATACGGGAAAATTTTTGATACTGCACAAAATAAAATTGTTACATCATTAGCTAATGGAGTAATTAATCCTCTAATTGTTCTCGAAAAAACAAAAAAATCCGGAAAATGGAAAATTTTTAAAATAAATCATAAAATGTCAGCAAATATAAGTAATTATGCTCTTGGAAGGGATGGTAAAACATTTATTTTTATTTATTCTACATCAAGTACTCTCCCAGCACTTTATTATGGAGAACTGTATAAAAATAATCTGAGAAATATAAGGAAATTAATGCAGTTCAATAAACATTTAAAAAATAAATTTATTGCTAAATCAGAAATTATACGATGGAAATCAGAGGAGGGGAGGGAGATTGAAGGAATCCTTTATTATCCAAAAGATTATAGAAAAGGGAAAAAATTTCCTCTTATAGTAAGTATTCATGGAGGACCATCAGCATATGACCCTGATTGGTTCACACTTTCATGGGGAGATTATCCTCATCTTTTAGCCGGGAAAAATTGCTTTGTTCTATTTGTAAATTATTCAGGGAGTTCAAATTATGGACTTGAATTTATGGAATCAATTTTTGGAAAGTATTATGAATTAGAGATTCCAGATATTTTAAATGGTATAGATTATTTAATTCACAAAGGATTAGTGGACCCTGATAAGCTGGGTTTAATGGGCTGGAGCAATGGGGCAATCCTTTCTATTGGTTTAGTTGTTAAAACCGACCGTTTCAAAGTTGCATGCTGTGGGGCTGGAGATGTGAACTGGATTAGTGATTATGGAAATTGTCGATTTGGTCCTCAATTTGATAATCTTTATCTTGGAGGTCCTTTCTGGAAAAATCTAAAAGTATACATTGAAAAATCTCCAATTTTTAAATTTGAAAAGGTAAAAACTCCCACTTTAATAATGTTCGGGGACAAAGACACTAATGTTCCAACAGAACAGGGTTTTGAGCATTACCGAACACTCCAGCAAATCGGAAAAGTTCCTGTTCGATTTATTCTTTTTCCGGGTGAACCGCATAGCTTTAGAAGAATTTCCCATCAAAGAAGAAAAATAGAAGAAGAATTAGCATGGTTTGACAAGTATCTCTTTAAAGAAGAGAAAAAAATAAATAAAGCCTTAAAGAAAAATTCTCCTTTAGATATAACTCTTAAAAAAGATTTTAAATATGATGATAAAGGTAATTTAGGAGTAGTGGTCAATGGAATACTTATACCCGAAACAATCAAAATAGGAGAAATTGAAGTTGGTAGATTTGAAGTAACAAGAGCCCAATTTGCTCAATTTCTAAAAGAAAATAAAATTGATATTTCCTCTCTTGTTGGATGGACAGAAAATGGATTTAAACCAGGAACAGGAAATTTTCCAGTTTCAGGCGTGAAATTTGAGATAGCAGTTAAATATTGCAGGTGGCTTTCGGAAAAAACCGGAGAGAATTATCGTTTACCAAAAGAAAGTGAAATGAGAAGATGGTTAAAGAAATGTAAAGGGGAAGAAAACACACTTTGTTACTGGGCTGGTTACAATTTATCACCGGATGAAGCTGATATGTTAGAAGAGAAATTTGAAGAACTGGAGAAAAAGCAGGGCTTAATTCTTCCTGCTGGCTATTTTAGTGCCTCTTTTGGGAAAATTTATGATTTAAATGGTAATGTGTCAGAATGGTGTGTTAAAGATAACGGAAAAGGAATTGTTCTTGGACTTTCTGCAAGACATATTTGTGATAGGAGAGAGCCTTATAAATCGCCGTGCATTAAATATATAGGTTTTCGAGTAGTAAAAGAAACAAATAAGTAAAGCCTCTATTCGGTTAAGCTGAAATTTTGTCTTGACAGAGAAAAGTTCTATGCTATAATTTCGTGTTACAAATTTTTAAAAAGTAACACAATAGGAGTACAGAAATGATAAAAAAAGCAATTATCTTAAGTTTAATTTTATTCCTTATGGGCACAAGTGGGATTATAAGTGCGATTGACAAGGATTTTGGGCAAAAGGAGAAAAAGAAGAACAATATTTTTCCTCTCAGAGAGAAAATAATAGTCACTGCAACTATGACAAGGAAAGAGGTAAAAGAGTGTTCAGCATCAGTATGCGTAATAACTGAAAAAGACATTAAAACATTTAATGTAAGCAATGCTCTTAATCTTTTAGGTTTTTTACCCGGGATTTTTATTCAAAAAACAGGTGATTTTGGAAGAGCAGATGTTGAAATGAGAGGATTAGGTTCAAGGGGAAGAAGAATTTCAATAATGATTGATGGGAGACCTGAGAAAATGGGATTATTTGGTTGTGTTGTTACCCATTCTTTCCCGTTGGATAATGTCGAAAGAATTGAAGTGGTAAGAGGACCTTCCTCTGTCCTTTACGGTTCAGATGCACTGGGAGGGGTTATAAATATTCTTACTAAAAGAATAAATAAAGGTTTTCAAACAGACTTTACTATCTCTTATGGAACTTATCAAACTCAACAATATCTTTTCCGCCATGGAGGAAATATTAATTCTGTAAATTATTACTTTACTTTAAATAAGAGTTTGAGTGATGGTCATCTTCCGAATTCTAATTATAATGGTCAAGATTTTACAGGAAGAATTGGATATTCTCTATCAGATAATTTTGAATTAATTTTACAGGGAAAATACTTTTCCGGGAAGAAATACGAACCAGGCACTGAGAGTTTTCCTTTAGTGGATTACTGGAATGATTATAAAAGAGGCGCTGTAGATTTAACTCTTTCTGGAAAATGGCAGAAATCAGAAGCATATTTTAAGATTTATCGTAATTTTGGGCACCACCAATTTTCAGATGGATGGCATTCAAAAGATTATGTTAATGGAGGTGTTGTGAGATATACAACGAGAGCTTTTGTGAACAATGAATTGACAGTTGGATTCGATTTTAAAAACTATGGAGGAAAAAGATTGAGTAGTCCTTCTGGAAGCTGGGAAAAGCATGAATATGGTTTTTTTGTAAATAATGAGCATGTGTTATTTAAAAAATTAATCCTTTCCACAGGAGTTCGTTTTAATAATGATTCTCTTTATGGAATAGAATTTTGTCCTCATGTAGGAGCTGTTTATCATTTAAAGAAAAACAGTTATTTTAAAATCAATATAAACAAAGGTTTTCGTTCTCCACAATTGAATGAATTATATATGTTTCCACCTTCAAATCCTGATTTGAAACCAGAGAGGGTCTGGGATTATGAGTTTGGAATCGGACATGATTTTGGTTCCTGGCTTTCAAGTGATTTTGTAATTTATTATATGAAAGGTGAGAATTTAATTGAAATTGCGCCAAATCCAGTAGCTCCTCCTAAGTTTAAATTCTTCAATACCGGAAAATTTATTTTTAAAGGTGCAGAATTAAGCTTGAGGTTTCGATTTAATAATAATTTTATCAGTAAATTTTATTATACATATCTTGACCCTGGAAAGCATACAAGAGGAAGAGCGAAACATAAATTTGATTTGGTCACAGTTTATAATAATAAGAAATTAATGACTTCTTTCAATTTACAATATGTTGCAAATTATTATGAAGGTAATAATTGTGAAAACCCTCTTCCAAATTATTTTTTAGTTAATACTAAAATTATTTACAAATTATTCAACCATTTTAATATTTTCCTTGCTGTAAATAATATTTTTAATGAAAATTATAAAATTTTTGTTGATCTTCCTGGTTTAGCAGCTGGTGCATATAAAATGCCGGGTAGGACATTTACTATTGGGACAACTGTTAATTTTTAAAAGGTATGAGAAAAAATAAAATTATAAATTTAATTATTTTTTCGTTAATTTTCTTTTTATTAATTAATTGTTTTCCAAGAAAATCGGCTCAGATTAAAGTTCTGGTTACTACATCACTAATCGAAACTATTGTTGCAAATATTGGGCATGAAAGAATAGAGGTAATATCTATAATTCCCTCGGGAATGTGTCCTGGTCATTTTGATTTGAAGCCTCATCATGTGCAATTAGCTTCTTCCTCACAAGTGTTATTTTTTCATGGTTGGGAAAAATGGATAAATGAATTGAAAAAATCTGTTAATAATAAAAATCTGAAAATTGTCTCCTTAGAGACAGAAGGAAATTTGATGATACCTGACAACTATTTAGAAGCTATAAATAAGGTTACGAATGTATTATGTGAAATTGCACCTGCAAATAGCAAATATTTTCAAAATAACGCACATATTTATATAAAACGGATAAAAACAAAAGTCTATGAATTAAAGAAGAATACAAAGCTAATTGAAAATATTCCTGTTTTATGTTCTCAATATCAGGCTGAATTTTTAAAATGGATGGGATTAAAAGTAGTAGAATCTTATGGAAGACCTGATGAATTGACTATTAAGCAATTGATTAGATTAATAAAAATCGGAAAACAGGAAGGTGTAAAAGCAGTAATAGATAATTTACAGAGTGGAGAAAAAGCAGGTGAGGAAGTGGCTCGAGAGATTGGATGTAAACATCTTACTCTTACAAATTTCCCATTGAATTACTCCTATCTTGATACTTTAGATTATAATGTAAATAAACTTATGGAAATAGTTAAATGAGTGAAATAATTAAACTCGATAATGTGTCAGTCTCATATAAAGAAGATATTGTTTTAAAAAATATTAGCTTAATTGTAAATGAAGGAGAATTTTTAACTATACTTGGTCCAAATGGAGCTGGGAAAACAACTCTTCTTACTACTATTAATGGTTTAGGTAGAATTTTAAATGGAAAGGTAAGAATTTTCGGAAATATATTAACTGAAAAAAATGCTGCGAATTTGAGAAAAGAAATTGGATATGTACCTCAAATAATTAATATCGACCCTCGCTTCCCAATTTCAGTTAAAGAGGTAGTTGAAATGGGAAGATTAAGTAAAATTCGTCCTTTTAAAAAATTAAACGAAGATGATGAAGAAATAGTATATCAAGCAATGAAGTTGACAGGAATTCTTAATTTATCTCAAAGACCAATTGGACATCTTTCGGGCGGTGAACAACAAAAAGTAGCTATAGCAAGAGCAATTGCTCAAGAACCAAAAATTATGCTCCTCGATGAACCAACATCAAATTTGGATTTATCAGCGCAAAAGGGAATACTTGACCTTATCGAAAAAATTTATTTAGAAAAGAAAATAACAACTTTAATGGTAACTCACATTTTGAATCACATCCCAAGATGTACTGGAAGAATCGTTCTTATGAAAGAAGGAAGAATAGTGAAACAGGGTAAAAAGGAAGAGGTATTAAAAGAGGAGATTTTATCGACCCTTTATAATTGTTCAATAAAAAAAATAGACTATGATGAAGAAATACCGTATTTTATTTAATTATGTTTGAATTGTTAAATTATGAATTTATGCGAAATGCATTTCTTGGTGCTCTCATTGGAGGAGCCAGTTGTGGATTAGTTGGAGTTTTTGTGATATTGATGAGAATTCCTTTTATAGGAGTTGCGCTGGCGCATTCAGCGTTTGCAGGCGCTGTTTTAGGGATTTTGGTCGGGGTTAATCCTTTAGCTTTAGCTTTAATATTTTCTTTAATCTCTGCAATTCTGATCGGTCCTATTGCAGATAGAGCTGAATTTGACCCGAATATATCCATTGGAATTATTTTTGCCATAGTTTTAGGAATAGCGTTTCTCTGTATGGGTTTAATTAAAGGTCCAAAGACAGAAGCTTTGAAATTTATCTGGGGAAATATTTTAACCATTTCAAGAAAGGATATATGGCTAATGCTGATTTTATTGATAATAATTATTTTATTTTTATTTTCATTATTTAAAGAGATAAAATCAGTCCTTTTTAGCCGGGATATTTCTGCAGCAGTTGGTTTACCAGAGAAAAAAATTTATTATTCAATGTTAATATTAACAGGATTGGTGATAAGTTTAAATTTAAACACTATTGGAGGACTTTTAATTTTTAGTTTAATCATTAATCCTGCTGCGAGCGCCTATCAATTGACTTATAATTTAAAAAAAATGTTTATTCTTTCAGCTGTTTTTGGAATTTTGTCCAGTCTTTCAGGTTTAATATTTTCTTATTTCTTTAATGCTCCATCAGGAGCTGTTATCATAATTATCTCGAGTATAATTTTTGCCTTTACATTTATATTTTCACCGAAAAGAAAAGTGAGGAAGATATGAAAAAAAATAAAGATTTTTTAAAAAGAGCTATTGAATTTCACGGGCATTTAGGTCCTTATTTGGTTTTAGGATTAAGAGCAGGTCTTTATGCCAATGAAATACTCGGGAAAGATCCTTTCAAAATGAAGGCTTTTATAGAAACTCAAATATCTCCTCCTCAATCGTGCTTTGCTGATGGTGTCCAATTTTCAACTGGTTGTACCCTTGGAAAGGGAAATATTTCCATTAAGGAAAGTGAGGGATTAAAAGTTTATTTTGAGAAAGATAATAAAAAGCTTAAATTAGTTCTTAAGAAGGAAATAATTGAAGAAATTGGTTCTCTTCCTTCCGTAAAAGAAGCGTGGGAGAAGTTTGCATTAAATTTATATTCGAGAAAATTAAAGGAAATTTTTGATATAGAATACTATTCGCATACTCTTATTTGATTTCTTCCTTCTCTTTTTGGACGGAAAAGAGCTGAATCAGCTTTTGTGATTAATTCATCAAGAGTCCTTGCATGCACAGGAAAAGTTGCAATTCCTGCGCTAATGGTAAGTTTTCCAAGAGAGGGTTTTTCCTTTTCAAAAACATATTTATCAATTTTTGCTCTTACTCTGTCGAGCACCCTTAAACCCCTGTATGAGTCTGTATTTGGCATAATTAAGGCAAATTCATCACCTCCATATCTGGCAACCACATCGCTTTTTCGGATGTTATTTTTGATTATTTGAGCTAATTCATAAAGTGCTCTATCACCTGCTTTATGTCCGAATGTATCGTTGTAATCTTTAAAGAAATCAATGTCTATCAAAGCAACTGTTAAGAATTGTTTGGTTCTTTTCGCTCTTTCAATCTCTTGTTCAAGCCTATCATAGAAATATCTATAATTATATAAGCCTGTTAATTCATCCGTAACTGAAAGATAATGAAGTTTCTGATTTGTCAAATATAATTCAAAAATAATTGCTAAATAACTTGCAAGTGAAGCGAAGATTCTTAATTCTAAATCTGAAAAGTCATTTAATTTCTTGCTTTCTAAATTTATGACTCCAATCACTTTATTTTTAATTTTAATTGGAACACATAATTCAGATTTTATATCCTTATTTAAACATACATACCGTTTGTCTCTATTTACATCAGGCACAATTACACTTTTACCTGTTTTAGCAACCCAACCTGTGATTCCTTTGTGTATAGGTATTCTTGCTTTTTCTTTAACATGAACGGGATAAATATAAAAAGGTTCAAGGATTTCCTCTTTTTCATTCAAAAGAAGAAAAGCTACTTTTGAATATCCCATTTCCTTTACAATCAAACCATGCAATTTTTTAATTATGTTTTCTAAAGTTTTTTCTTTAGCTATGGTTTTTGTCATTTCTCTAAAAAAGTGTACCTCTCTTTTTAATAAATTATTTTGAAATTTTAAATATTCTGATGAAAGCAAGTGCTCAATATTTTTGCAGTAATCCATCAATAAAGATTTTTTATTTGAGGAAATCTTTTTGATAGGACAATTGATTCCTAAAATAAATCCTATTAATTTTTCTTCTCTTGTAATAAAGGGAAAAAAAATGAAATTCGTGGCTTCTTTAAATTTATCTGCGAGAAGGGTATGAAATGAATCCCGAGAGTTTTTAGCGCTGATTTTTTTTAGGCTTTGTTTAATGATTAAACGGGTCTTAACATTTGAGAAGTCTATAATATCTTTACTTTTAAAAAGTTCTTTAAATTTATTATTTTCTGTTAAAATAAAAATAAGAATTTTTTCACAATCTATTTCGTCTTTAATTAAATTTAATATTTTATCAATGTTTCTTTTGGTCTCTGGATTAATGTAATAATAAAAGCTATTTATAATTTTTCTATGGAAATTGAATTTTTCCCCTTTGCTAATATAACTCATTGCCGTCTTTTAAACTATAATTGATTATTTAAATTATGTCAAATTTGACATAATATTGATTATGGACTAATATTTACAAATAGAGAATTGAGATGGCAAATTTCCATTGTAGATTATCAACAGAAGAGGGGAGAATATTAATAAAAAATTATTTCGCTGATTCTCCGGAGGAAGCAAGAAAATATTTTGAGAATCTTGGTTATTGTGTTTTATCAATTAAAAAGAGTTGGAAAAATATTCATTTTTCAACAAAGAAAAAGATTAAGGATAGTGATTTTATTACCTTCAATCAGGAATTTGTTGCTTTATTAAAGGCTGGTTATCCTGTTCATAAAGCATTAGAAACAGTTATCCAGAGAGTAAAAAAATTTAATTTTAAAGAACTTCTTTTAAAGGTAAGAGAAGATGTAAAAGGGGGAAAATCATTGTCTGAATCTTTCTCACATTTTGAAAATATTTTTTCTCCTATATATCCTGTGGCGCTTTTAGCAGGGGAAAGGAGTGGAAATTTAGAGGAATCTATTACAAGGTTTCTTGATTATTTTAAGAAAATTACTCAAACTAAGAAAAAAATAAAATCTGCTTTAACTTATCCAACATTGTTAATAGTTTTTTCATTTATTTTACTTAGCATCTTATTCTATTTTGTACTACCTCGCTTTTCTATTTTTTACAGCGAATTTAAAGCTCAGCTTCCAATTATAACTCGTTTTATACTTTCCTTTTCCAACTTCCTTGTGAATAACTTTTTGTATTTTATAGGAGGAATTTTGTTCTTAATTATCGTTTATTCTCGGGTAAAAAAAACAGAAAAAGGAGCTTTTATTATTGATACTATGAAACTTAAGCTACCGTATATTTCTTCTTATTTAGTAGATTCAAGCATATCATTTTTTTGTCGGACCTTAAGTCTATTATTAATAAGTGGATTTCCTCTTTTATCCTCTGTCAATATAGCTCGAAAAGCAGTTCCAAATAGAAATCTTAAAAAGAGACTACAGAATATCCCAGAATTGATTAAAAATGGAGAGAGTTTGAATAAATCCTTAGAGAAGACGGGTTTTTTCCCTCCCTTATCCGTTGATATGATTAGAATTGGGGAAACTTCTGCTTCGTTACCTCAAATGTTAACTCAAGTTGCTAATTTTTATGACCAAAAAGTAGAATCAAGAATAGCCACTCTTGTCTCATTAATTGAACCTGTGGTAATAATAATGATGGGAGTGGTAATTGCTTTTATGTTACTTTCCGTATATTTACCAATTTTCAATCTTGTAAAGGTGGTTAGATGAAAAAGGAAGAAAATTTAAAGGAAAAATTTAGTTCAGAAGAAGAAAAAATAAAAGAAATTGCAAAAAAATATGAGGTTTCATATATTGATTTAAGGAATTATCCTATTGATAGTGAATATGTTCGTTCTTTCCCTGTGGAATTTTTATATAGACTTAATTTCGTGCCACTGAAGGAGAATGAAGGAGGGGTGATAGAGATTGCTGTTTCAGACCCTTCTGATGTGGAAAAAATAGACCAGATTGAGCAGTTCCTTGGTAAAAAAGTTAAGGTTTTTGCTTCTTCAAAAAAAGCAATTCAAGAAGCATTAAGGAGAAGTGAAGTAGCAACAAAGGTTCTCGAGGAAGCTACAGAAGGATTTGTGCTTCAGGTTGTAGAGACAGAAGAAGCAGAAGGAGAAGAAGTTATCTCAGCCGAAAAGTTGATAGACCAAGATGGTTCAATTATAAAACTTGTAAATTCAATAATATTTACTGCTGTTCAGAAAAGAGCAAGTGACATCCATATTGAATCTCAGGAGAATGGAATTGCTGTGAAGTATAGAATAGATGGAGTTTTAACCCAAGCAATGAATTCTATAAGTAAAAAATTTCATGACCCTATAATTTCCAGAATAAAAATAATGTCAGACCTTGATATTTCAGAAAGAAGAGTTCCCCAGGATGGACGTTTCAGACTTAAAATAAAGGATAAAACCATAGATTTCAGAGTATCAATTATGCCGAGTATTTATGGCGAGGATGCAGTTATAAGAATCCTTGACAAAGAAATGATCACAGAGGCGCTCACAGAGTTGAAATTAGACCTTCTTGGTTTTTCAAAAGATGTTTTAAAAAAATTCAGAAAGTACATTCACCAACCTTATGGTATGATTCTTGTTACAGGACCAACCGGGAGCGGAAAAACTACAACTTTATATGCTGCATTGAATGAAATTAAAAGTCCTGAAGATAAAATAATTACTATCGAAGACCCTGTAGAATATCAAATTGAAGGGATAACACAAATTCCAGTTAATGAGAAGAAAGGTTTAACTTTTGCAAGGGGACTTCGTTCAATTTTAAGACATGACCCGGATAAGATAATGGTGGGAGAAATAAGAGATCCAGAGACAGCTCAAATAGCCATTCAATCAGCTCTTACAGGTCATCTGGTATTTACTACTGTTCATGCTAACAATGTTTTTGATGTTATAGGGAGATTCTTACATATGAAAGTTGACCCATATAGTTTTTTATCTTGTCTAAACTGTATATTGGCTCAAAGACTTGTTAGAGTTCTCTGTCCTCGTTGTAAAAAACCTGTAAAATACAATGAAGAGACGCTTCTCGATTCAGGGTTTGACCCTCAAAAATATAAAAATTATATCTTTTACGAAGCAAATGGATGTCCAGAATGTAACTGGACTGGTTACAGAGGGAGAACAGCGATTGCGGAACTTCTTGAACTTTCTGACGAAATTAGAGAAATGATACTTGCAAGAAAACCCCTTTCTGAAGTAAAGAAAAGAGCTAAAGAAGAAGGTATGGTATTTCTCAGGGAAGCAGGGATTGAGAAACTTGGGGCTGGTATCACGAGTTTGAGAGAATTAAACAAGGTAACTTTTGTAGAATAAATTGTTATGACACTAATTAAAAAAATCCAAGACTTTTTCATGAAAGTAAATTATCCTGAAATTTCTTTTTCCTTTCTTCCCCATTATATTGGGGGGATAAAAGTTAAAAGTAAAAATAAAAATATAGATTCATATTTTATTCGCTCTATTCCAGAGAATATTCTAAAACCCTCCTTCCACGAATTAAATATTTTAAATCCAGACTATCTTAGAGAAATTTTTAAAGAAGAATTGAATAAGATGAAAAAATTTCCTTCAAAAATTTCTATCTTATTACCTGAACAGAGCACGAGGGTTTTTCTTATGAATTTTGATTCATTACCTTCAAAAAAAGAAGAAATTAGGGAACTATTACTTTGGAGAATTAAAAAATTAATACCTTTGCCGGAAAATGGGGTTAGATTAGCTTGGGAAAAAATAGATTCCTTAGATAAAATAAAAGCAATAGCTTTCATAGCAAGTGAAAAAGTAATTTCTCAGTATGAAGATTTTTTTTCTGAATTTAAATTACAAGTGGGATTAATTGAAAGTTCAATTTTTCCTCTCTTTGATATGGTTCGTAAAGAAATAGAAGGAAATTCTTTGTTAATTAATATAGAAAATTCTTTTTTAACTATTCTGGGTTTTAATGAATCAAATTTTTTAATTTATAGAGCAAAATCTTTTTCATTATCTGACAAAAAAGAAATCTTAAAAGAAATAGACCATACTCTGAAGTTTTTAAAGGATAAATTGAATATTGATGTAAATTCCTTAATATTTAGGATAGTAGATTCTGGGGATGAGACAGAATGGAGTGAAGTTTTAAAGGAAAATTTTTCTATTCCAATTGTATTCATTGACCCTTTTCCTTCTATAAAATTTGATTCTTCTATTGGAGAATTGACATTTAAGGAGAAACAAATATTATCTCCTTTAATAGGACAGACATTATGGAGAAATTTGGACCTTTAAATCTTGCTAAAAGACCAGTTAGAAATAGAAGACTTTTGTATCTTGTAGCCGGAATTTTAATTTTATGTAATTTATTTTTTATTACTTTGAATTGCTATGAGATTATAAAATTCATTAATAAAAATAGAGATGTATCAATAAGTATATCATGGCTTAAAACACAAATTAATTATTTACAAAATAAAGAGAAATCTTATTTAAAGAAAATAAAAACATTCGAATTAAAAAATGGAAGAGAAGTAAAAACATTAAATAACTTAATATTTAAAAAAGTTTTTTCATGGACTTCTTTGCTATCAAAATTAGAAAATTCCTTGCCCAATAATGTAATAATTTTCTCTATCTTACCTGACTTAAAGAAGAATGAAATAAAATTAAAACTTGAGATAGGAGCGAAAACAACAGATGCATTTCTTTCCTTTATAGATTCTTTAAGAAAAAACGGTTTCCAGAATATTAAAGTGGATAGAGAAAGATTGGATAGTAATAACCTTGTTCGTGTTTTAATTATTCTGTCTTATCCCTTGGAGGTTTGATTGCTGGAAGAAAAAGAAAGAAAAGTAATTTTATATCTTATTATTGCTCTGTTATTAAATTGTTTAATTTACTTTCTTGTGAGCGGGAATTTGAAAAATGCATATTATTCAAGGTTAGAGAGATATTCGACTTTAAGAAGAAGTGTTCTTAAATTGAATATGGAAATTGATAAGAGAAAATTTGAATTATTGAAATGGCAAAAAGCAGAAAAGGATATTGAAAATTTAAGAAAAAATTATTTCTATCCTTCTCAAAATGGAATTGAAATAGTGAGGAAAGTTCTTGAGAAATTAGCAAAAGAAAAAGGAATTTATATAAATGAAATAAATTATAGTTATAAAGTTCACGAGAAAGAAAAAATTGGAGAAATTGGTGTTTCTTTTTCTGTGGAGGATGATTACCTCAAATTAAAAGATTTCATCTTGGGAATTGAAACTGAACCGAAGTTTATTGTTGTAAAAAAAGTTGATTTAATTGGAACAGAAAATTTAGGAATAGTTAAATCAAAATTACATTTATCAGCTTATACAAATGAAAAATAAATTCACTCCGATTATCTTATTCACTTTAATTTTGTCATTTTTTAGTTTAGCACAAGAAAAAGAAAATCCTTTGATAAGAATGGATTTACTTAAATTTCAGAAAAGACTTAATGAATCCGTGAAAAAGAGAAATATTTTTTCATGGAAGGTATTCACAAAAGAATTAGTAAGAAATAATGAATCAAGGGAACAAAAGAACAGAAGAAATGAAAAGCAATCTTTAAAAGAGGAAATAAAGAAGCAGAATTTGTTGACAGTAGATATTAAATATATCGGATTTATTTCATCAAAGAAAAAAATTTTAGGAATTTTGTTATTAGGAAAAGATGAAATAATAGTTAAAGAAGGAGACATTATTGAAAATGTTGGAAAAGTGAATAAAATAACAACAAAAGAAATTGAATTAATTCTTGATGACTCTAAGACAGTGAAGATTCCTATCGAAGAAAAAGAAGAATTCATTTTCTAATTTTTGGAGGGTAAAAATGAGTAAAAAAAGAACATATATAATTGGAAACATAATTTTTGTGTTTTTTGTTATTTTTCATTTATCATGTGTTACATTCAGTCCTTATTATCAACTTGGATATGAGGCTTCTTTAAATAAAGAATGGGATAAAGCAGTTGAGTATTTTGAAAAAGCGGTTAGAGAAAATCCTAAAAATTCTGTTTATAGAATAGCCCTTGCAAAAGCTAAAATAGAAGCATGTAATTATCATCTTGTTCGGGCAAGAAAGAAAGCATCGCTGGGGAGAAAGGATGAAGCTTTAGAAGAGTATAAAAAGGCTCTTTCCTATGACCCATTAAATGGTATGATTCTTAATGAAATGAAAGAGTTTCAGAAGAAAAAAGTTGAAAAACAGGAAGTGGACCTTGATGTTCCTATTAAGTTAAAAACAGATAAAGAAAGAATAAATTTAAAGTTTACAGATACAAATTTAAGTTCAATTTTTAAAGCTCTTGGAAAACATGCTGGACTAAATGTTCTTTTTGATGAACAGTTTAAAGATAAACCAATGACTTTTTCAATTGAAGATATGACATTTGAAGAAGCTCTTAATTCTTTATGTTTAGCCACAAGGAATTTTTATAGAATTGTGAATGAAAGAACTATTATTATTGTGCCTGATACTGTAATGAAAAGAAGGCAATATGAGATAACAGCTATAAAAACTTTTTATCTTTCAAATGCTAAAGCTGACGATATAAAAACAATTCTTTCTTCAATGCTTCGTTCCGAATACAGAGCCCCTTTTATTGTTGTAGATAAAAATCTTAATTCCATTACTTTAAGAGATAGTCCGGAAAATATAAAATTAGCTGAAAAAATAATTAGGAACTTAGATAAAGCAAGAGGTGAGGTAATAATTGACCTTGAAATTATGGAAGTTAGGCGTTCAAAATTAAGACAATACGGTATAGATTTTGATAATTATGGAATAAATGTAAAATATGAGACTCCTACGAGTGCTGAGGAAAAAGGCTGGATAAATTTACCTGAACTCAGTTTCTCTGAAAAATCAAATTATTTTGTTACTTTACCTACCTCTTTTATTAAGCTCCTTGAAACAGATGCTGATACTAAGGTAATTGCTCAACCTCGATTAAGAGGAATAGAAGGGGAGGAAATAACTTATACAGTTGGAGATAAAGTTCCTATTCCGAGAACAACTTTTACACCAATTGCAGCTGGAGGAATTAGTCAGCAACCCATAACCTCTTTTGAATATCAGGATGTTGGTATAACCCTGAAAATAACTCCTTATATTCATTTCGAAAGAGAAATTACCCTTGAATTAGAAATAAAAGTGACTTCTCTTGGTGGGACAGGATATGCTGGAATTCCAATTCTTGGAACAAGAGAGGTGAAAAATGTTATTCGGTTAAAAGAAGGAGAGACAAACCTTCTTGCTGGATTACTCAGGGATGAAGAAAGAAAATCATTAAAGGGAATTGCTGGGCTTAAAAATTTACCAATAATAGGGAGATTATTTTCTAATACAGACCAGACAATAAGTCAGACAGATATTATTCTTACCATAACTCCATATATAATTCGTTCTGTTTCCATAGATAAGGAGAATTTAGAACCTTTATGGATTGGATTGAAAAAAGAACCAGTGAGAAAATTTCCTGAGCCTTTATCATTTCCTGAAGAAGAACAAAGGCTTCCAGAAGTAAGAGAGAAGATTGAAAGAAAAAGAGAAATTTTTATTTCTCCTTCCCACTTTAGTGTACCAAAAGGGAGACAATTTTTTGTAAATATTTTTATTCGTAGCGATGAAGAGATAAGCAATATGTCAGTTACTCTGAATTTTGACTTTAATATAATTCAAGCAAAAGATGTTAAAGCAGGTAATTTTATAAGTCAACTGGGTAGAAAGGTTCCATTTCTTAAGAATATTAGTGAAGGAACAGTAACAATAGGTTTTTCAAGTCCTGATATAACAAAAGGAAGTAAGGGGCAAGGTATATTAGCTCAAGTTTCGTTTTTATCAAAAAGTAAAGGCGAAAGCTCAATTTCAATAACATCTGTCTCAGCAAATACCCCTACAGGGAGTTCAATTTCTTTTAATACGAAAGATGCACGCGTCAAAGTGGAGTAAAATTGACAGAGAATTTGAAAATTGGTATAAATTTTTTTGAAATGGCGGTGTAGCTCAGTTGGTGAGAGCATGCGGCTCATATCCGCAGTGTCGGGGGTTCGAATCCCTCCACCGCCATTTTTTCCTTCAAGGAAATAAAAAAATCCTGCAGATATAATGCTTTATAAAAAATTTAAGGAGACCATCAAAAAGTATAATCTTATTCAGAAAAATGATAGGATACTTGTCGCTTTTTCAGGAGGTCCTGATTCTACCGCTCTTGTTCTTCTCCTTCTCGAATATCAGAAAGAACTTCCTTTTTCAATCCATTTAGCACATTTTAATCATAAATTAAGAAAAGAAGCGAATAGGGATGAAACACATGTTAGAGAATTCGCTAAAGAGTTTAATCTTCCAATTACTGTAGGTTGTGGTAATGTCAATGAATACGCAAAGAAGCATTCAATGAATATAGAAGAGGCTGGTAGAGAATTAAGATATTCATTTCTTAAAGAACAGGCAAAGAAAATAAAAGCAAATAAAATAGCCCTTGGACATAATTTAACAGATCAGGCAGAAACCTTTTTAATGAGGATTATAAGAGGAACAGGTTTAACGGGTTTAAGCGGAATTTATCCTGTAAAAGAGGGAATTTTCATAAGACCATTAATTGAAATTGAGAAAGAGGAGATTGAGGCGTATTTAAGAGAGAGAAATATTCCATTTTGTATCGATAGAACCAACTTAGATTCTCGCTATTTGAGAAATAGAATAAGAATTGAGCTTTTGCCTTTTTTGAAGGAAAGCTTTTCCCAAAAAATTGTTTCCCATCTCGGTAAATTATCAGAACTAATCAGGGAAGAGAATGAATTAATCGAAAAAATTGCTGAAAGCGAATTAAAAAAAATAGAGAAAAAAGAAAATGGAATTTATTCTATAGATTATAAAAAATTAGAGAGTTATCCCGTTGCATTAAGAAGAAGAATTTTAAGATGCTTTATAAAAAAGCTGAAAGGCGATCTCAGAGGAATAACTTACAAACATATTCAATCTCTTCTAAATTTGAAAAAGAACAAAGAGTCGTGTTTAATCAAGGGTTTAAAGGTTAAAAGAGAAGGGGATTTGCTTTTCTTTAAATCTGAGATAGATAAAATACTGGATTATGCATATTATCTGGATATAAATGATGAAATTGAAATTAAGGAATGCAATTTGAAATTTAGGACAGAAGTAATTTCTTCTTTTGATTACAGGAAGCTGGATTTTAATGATAATTATCGGGGATATTTTGATTTTGAGAAATTGAAATTTCCTCTTCTCGTTAGAAATAGAAGAAATGGAGACGCTTACCGTCCTCTGGGTGCACCAGGTAGAAAAAAATTGAAAGAGATTATGAGAGCGAAAAGAATCCCTTTAAGAGAGAGAAAGAGTAAACCAGTTTTTCTATCCCAAAATGAAATTATATGGGTTTTAGGACTTCCAGTTTCAGAAGAATATAAAGTAACCTCTTCAACTAAAAAAATTCTTTTAATTGAAAGAATCAATTAAGTGAAGAGCTGAAAAAATTTTATGTATAATTTTCTCTCCAGACTTCAAAAACCAGTAAAGCCCATAAACGATGACTATGATTTTCCTTTCCGCTCAAATGCTCATCAATCATTTTTTTAATGAATGAGAAATTGAAAAACTCGGATAACTTTTTTTCATTCAAGTAATCAAAAAGAAAATCCTTTAATTCATTTCTAAGCCAGTTTTTTATTGGGATACTAAAGCCCTCCTTGCTTCTATAAATGTTCTCTCTCGGTAGAAGTCTTTCCATTGTTTTTTTAAATATCCATTTTGTTGTAAGACCTTTGAGTTTATAATTTCCCGGTATTTGAAAAGCAAATTCAACTAATTTATGGTCAAGTAATGGAACTCTTGTTTCAAGTGAAACAGCCATGCTCATTCTATCAACTTTTACAAGGATGTCATCAGAGAGATAAGTTTTTAAGTCAAGATAAAGTTCTTTGTTAATGTCGTCCATATACTGTGCAGTTTTAAAGTATTCACTAAAAGGATACCTTTCCAAAATGGTTTTTGAATTCTTTAAATCATTTAAAAAAACAGGAGAGTAGAGTTTTTCCTTATAGTTAGAGTTCAGGAACATCATCCACCGAAAATGTCTATCTGTCTTTGCGTGGTAAAATCCTTCGCTATATCTTTTCAATTTGTTCCAGAATCCTTTTTTCTTTTCTTGAGGAGGGAAAGGAGAGAGAGCATATTTAAGAATTTGATTTAAAGGAAACAGGAAAGGAATTTCAGCCAATTTCTGAGCCTGGTAATGTTCGTATCCTCCAAATACTTCGTCTCCTCCATCTCCTGATAGAATTACCTTTACATAATCACGAGCAATTTTTGAAACGAGATAAGTTGGAAAAATTGAAAAATCTCCAAAGGGCTCATCAAGGTGGTTTATAAGTTTTTCTGTCAAATCAATAATTTTTGGTGTGATTATAAACTCATGATGTTCAGTTTGAAATTTTTTGGCGATTATACGGGCATATTTTAATTCATTATAAGATCTTTCCTCAAATCCAATCGAAAAAGTTCTAATTGGTTGGACTCCGAGTTCACTCATAAGACCAACAATTGTGCTTGAATCAATTCCTCCACTGAGAAAACAACCAAGTGGAACATCACTTATCAGTCTGAGTTTAACTGATTCTTTTAAAAGATAATAGAGTTGTTCACAATACTCATTTATATCTTTAACCTTTTGACTGGCGCATTCCTTCTCAATATCCCAGTATTTTTTTATTTGAATTTTTCCATTTTGATAAATAAGAATATGTCCGGCTTTAAGTTTCCTCACATTTTTAAAAATTGTATAGGGCGCAGGGATATATTCTAAGGTTAAAAACAGGTCCAGGGCTTCAAAGTCTATTTCTCTATCAATTCCTTGGTATTTTAAAAGGGTTTTTAATTCAGAGCCGAAAACTATTGTTCCATCTTTTAAAAGAGTATAATAGAGAGGTTTTATTCCAATTCTGTCTCTTACAAGGATTAATTTCTGTTTTCCCTCATCCCATATTGCAAAAGCAAACATTCCCCTAAGTTTATTTACAAAATTTTCACCCCATTCTTCATATGAATGGACAATTGTTTCAGTATCACTTTTTGATTTAAATTTATGTCCCTTTTTTTCAAGAATTTTCTTTAATTCAGGAAAATTATAAACTTCTCCATTGTAAGCAATCCATATGCTTCCGTCTTCATTTGAAATAGGTTGATGTCCTGTTACAAGGTCAATTATACTCAGTCTTCTAGCCCCGAGTGCAACATTTTCATTGACATAAATTCCTTCATCATCAGGTCCTCTGTGAATTATGGAGTCACACATTGATTTAATGATGGAGGAGGGAACCGGCTTTTCAGGCTGGATTATTCCGCATATTCCACACATTTTAAATCAATAAATATTTATTT
>CAZWBN010000015.1:0-2178 GCA_964632095.1 uncultured Clostridia bacterium
TAATATTTTTTGGCCAGTGAAAATAGGTGAAAAAACAATTTTCTGGAGTTTATGGATAATAGCTGCCTTAACAATGATTGTGGGGAATTTGGTTGCCTTAAGACAAAAAAATATAAAGAGAATTCTCGCTTATTCAAGCATAGCCCATGCTGGCTATATGTTAATTGCTATCCTTAGTAAGGATTATAAAAGTTTGATTTTTTATATCCTGGTTTATATTTTTATGAATATTGGAGCTTTTGCCGTAATCTCAGGCATGAGTAAAAGAGATACAGAGTATTTAGACCTTGAAAATTACTCAGGAATAGGATTCAAATATCCATGGCTTGGAGCTACTCTCTCTGTTTTTCTAATTTCTCTTGCAGGTTTTCCTCCAACAGCAGGATTTCTGGCTAAATTTTACATATTTAGTTCTGCAGTTAGAAATAATTTAATAGCTCTGACAATAATAGGAGTTTTATGTTGTCTTATCTCAGTATTTTATTATCTTAGAATAATTGTATATATGTATATGAAGCCAGAAGCACAAGAAATAAAAGTAGAAGTGGAAAATCCTCCTCTTTTCCTGGTTCTTTTTATTTGTCTTCTTGGAGTTCTTCAATTGGGTATTTTCCCAGGAAATGTAATTTATTTTATAAATCAGGCAATTTCTTCCCTTAATATTTTTTAATCCGTAACCTGTTGAAAATTTAAATATTAGCTTGAAATTTTTTACTTGGTATTGTAAAATAAAGTCATCCTGATTTTTAGTAGGAAGGTCCAATAAATCCCATTGGGAGGAGAATATGACGAGAAAGCTCATCCGCCCGAACTTTTCCGAGATAAAAGAAAAGATGGCTAAATCCTCAAATAAAAAAAAGACTCATCCCTCTTATGAAACTTATGCTGAGAATTATTATTATTTGAAGCAAATGAATAAAAAGACTCCCATGGTTATAGTATGTAAAGATGGAGAAATACTGGAGGGGGTTATTGAGTGGTATGATAAGAATTGTATTAAAATCACAAGGGAAAATGCTCCAAATTTATTAATTTATAAGAGCAGTATAAAGTATATGTATAAGCAAAATGAGAAAAAGGGAAACATTGAAAAAGATAAAAACAACGATAATAAAACAGATAAAGGAGAATGAATTCTCTCAAGATAGGGCTCACCATTGGTGACCCTGGAGGCATTGGCCCTGAAATAATAATAAAAGCCCTTGCCTCAAATGAAATCCCATCCAATGTTCAATATATAATATTCGGCTCTACTCAATTAATAAATAAAGAAAAAGAAAAATTAAAAATTAATATAAAAAGAGATTTTTCTGTAATTGAACCAAATTTAAATATTAATGATTTTGTAATGGGTAAACCTCATAAAAATAATGGTTTCCTATCTTTTTTATTTTTTAAAAAGGGCGTTGAAGAAGCTTTAAAGGGGAATATTCATGCCTTAGTAACTGCTCCAATTTCCAAAGAATCTTGGTTTTTGGCAAATTATAAATATCTTGGACATACTGATTATTTAGCCAAATTTTTTCCGAATATAATTATGAGTTTTTGGTCAGAAAGTTTCAAAATTGCATTATTCACTCATCACATGCCTTTAGTAAGAAGCATTAAATATATAAAAAAGAAAAGGCTTATATCTTTTTTTAAATCATTAAATGCAGAGTTGGAAAATTTAGGATTAAAAAATTATGAGCTTTTAGTTTGCAGTTTGAATCCTCATGCTGGTGAAAGCGGTCTTTTAGGGAAAGAAGAAAAAAGGGAAATTATACCTGCTATTAAAGAATGCCGGAAAGAAGGCATTAATATCAAAGGTCCATTCCCTCCTGATACACTCTTTTTAAAATCCAAAAACCAAACCGAAAAAATCATTATCGCATTATATCATGACCAGGCTTTAATTCCTTTTAAACTAATTTCATTTAATAATGGAGTCAACTTTACTCTTGGTCTTCCATTCATTAGAACCTCTCCAGCGCATGGAGTGGGATATGATATTGCAGGAAAAGGAATTGCCAATCCTTCAGGTATGATACAGGCAATAAAATTAGCTTGTCAATTTTCACGAAAAATTGTAAATTAATTAAAGACAAAAAGAGAGGGAAATATGGATAATAAGTTAAATAAGAAGCCATTATTTTCCAATAATTTAAAGGATTCTTTTCCTACAACGAGAAGAAATTT
>CAZWBN010000015.1:2278-6967 GCA_964632095.1 uncultured Clostridia bacterium
AGCCATTATTTTCCAATAATTTAAAGGATTCTTTTCCTACAACGAGAAGAAATTTTTTGAAAATTCTTGGTATCGGAGGAAGCAGTTTATTGATATGGGGCTGGATAGGAAAGGAAAGTGAAGCCAGTGAGCGGATTTCTTATTCCCTTGTTGCGGTAGATTTTAATAAATGCACCGGGTGCAGAACATGTGAAGCGGTTTGTTCTCAAGTAAACAATAAGGTAAATATTAATGGCAAAGAAATAATGGGATTAGGAAATCCAAATTTTTCTAATGTTATTGTATATTATTTCAATCCTCCTGTGGATATTCCAAATAGATGCGTTCTCTGCGGTGACGCACCTTGTATTGAGGCATGCCCTGTTCCACCTGACCCTGTAACCGGAAGAAAAGCTCTTTACAGGGACGAGAAAACTGGAGCTATAAAGAATGATAAAGAAAGATGTTTAGGATGTGGTTCGTGTGCATTGGCATGCAAACAAAAGAGAGTCGGGGCAATTATTCCTAATCCTGAAACAAATAAACCTGAAAGGATTTGTAACTTATGTGAAGGAGACCCAGCATGTGTAAAATATTGCCCGTTTGGAGCCTTAAGTTATATTGAAGGAGGATTAGATGGTCGACATTATGCCTTACCTCCAGAAAAAATAGCATATCAATTGATAAAACTCTGGTATTATCACAGAAAATAGGAGGCAAAGATGACTAAATTATTCGGATATTATGGAAAGATACTGGAAGTTGATTTAACAAAAGAGAAAATAAGCGTATTGCCTCTCTCTGAAGAGGATGCCTATAAATTTATAGGAGGAAGGGGACTTGGAGTCAAAATTTTATGGGATAAGATTAAAAAGCCAGGGCTTGACCCCCTTTCACCTCAAAATCCTTTAATCTTTATGCCAGGCCCGTTCTCTGGTTTTCCAATCCCCTCTGTTTCAAGAGTCTGTATTATAACAAAATCACCTCTGACTTCCCCTATTAAATCAAAATATAAATTTGCTTCAACTCTTACCTATTCAAATATGGGCGGATTCTTTGGTCCGGAAATTAAATTTGCTGGATATGATGGAACAGTAATTACAGGAAAAGCAGTCTCACCAGTATATTTGTATATAAATGATGATAAAGTGGAAATAAGAGATGCAAAGAAATTCTGGGGGATGAAAACAAATGAATTTGATAAAGCCATAATAGATGAATTGGGAGATAGAAGATTTAAGACATGCTATATTGGACCAGCTGGAGAAAATCTTGTCCGATATGCTTCAATCCTTCACACTTCTGCAAGAGGAGCGGGAAGAGGAGGTACAGGTTGTGTAATGGGCTCAAAAAACTTAAAAGCAATAGTTATAAAAGGTTCAAAAATGCTCGAGGTTGCCGACCATGAGAGATTTATAAATACTCTTGAAGAAATAAGAAAATCATTTAGAAATTATTCCAGATTGCAAAGATGGAGAAGATATGGAACTGCAGCTGCTTTAATTTCCTCAAGTGATGCAGGCTCTCAGGCTGTTAAAAACTACCGTGAAGGAACTTTTTTAGAAGTAGATAAAATAGGAGGAATAGCTGCAGAACAGAAACTATGGGTAAGGGATTATGCATGTTATTGCTGTCCGCTCGCTTGTCATAAAGCGGGCGTTGTAAGAAGTGGTCCTTATGCAGGAATATATCACGATGGACCCGAATACGAAACAGGGACAATGATGGGAGCAAATTTATTAGTAAGTGACCTTTATGGGCTAATGAAAGAAATTGCTGAAGTTGATGATTACGGATTAGATCAAATTTCAACAGGAAATGTAATCGGCTTTCTAATGGAAGCTTACGAAAAGGGATACATAGATTTGAAATTTCTGGATGGAATAGACCTAAAATGGGGAAATGTAGAAGCAATTTTAGCTCTTATAAAGAAAATTGCTTATAAGGAAGGTATAGGAGAACTTGCTTCCAAAGGAGTAAAAGCACTTTCGTCTAAAATAGGAAGAGATTCTTATAAATTCGCTATCCATTGTAAAGGGCAGGAATTAGCAGCCTGGAATGTTCATGTGAGCTTTACCCAAGCACTCTGTTATGCAACTTCAAATAGAGGAGCTTGCCATTTAAATGGACATAGTATTCGGTCTCAAAATTTTGCAGCTGCAACTGATTCTACAGGACATTGCAGATTTGCGACAGGAGGTTTCGGCAAAAACGGAATTTTTGACCTGTTAAGTTCAATTACTGGATACGATTGGAACCGTAAAATTTTCGAGATAACAGGCGAGAGAATTTTTAATCTCGAAAAATGTTTCAATTATAGAGAGGGATTTAGAAGAAAAGATGATACTTTACCAGCCCGTTTTTTTGAAGAACCTCTTACAATTGGACCAAAAAAGGGGACTGTTCTTAAATATGAAGATTTTGAAAAAATTATGGATAATTATTATACGGGAAGAGGCTGGAATACAAAGACAACAAAACCCTTAAAGAAAAAATTATACGAACTCGGGCTTGAATTTGCATGGGATGAGATAAAAGGATAAAATAATGAAGAAAAAAGTTTAATGAAAAAAGAATTAATTTGTCCCTTTTGCGAAGAAAAATTTTCGTCTCATTCTGAATATGAATCCCATTTAAAAAATTGCCCTCGAAAAACTTATACAGAAGATTCAAATATTGAAAAAGATTCATTTTTAAAATTAATAGCTAAACTAATATTGGAAATGAATATCACAAGGAAAAAAATTGCTTTTTATCCTAATGGTCATCCAGAAGTCAATGAGCAAATCGAGAAATTGAAGCTTCTTTTAACTGAAATATTTAAAAATAGAAAGAAAATATCTCTTGGAATAGCAAAGGATAAAATTTTTTTTGAAGATATTTTACTTGACCCCAAAAATCCAGGGATAAAGGAACTGGCTGAGCTTCTTTTAAATAATGGAATTATTTTTCTTACAATTTCCTCGGAAATTACACCAGAAGAATTAATGAAATTCTTTAAAAAAATTTCTCAACCTTCAGAGATGATTAAAAAAAGTGAGGAAATACAGGAATTTATGAAGAAGGAGGAAATAAAGAATTTAAAGTTAAAATTGCTCGAGATCGCTGAATTGCCAATCAGTGAAGAAAAGGAAATCCAGGTTGGAAAAATATCAAAAGAGGAATTTGCAAAAGAAAATTTTTGGGTATTATTGATTAAAGGCCTATTAGTTAAATACTCTCATTTAACTGATGAATTATCTTCCCTTGAAAAGGCTCTTGGCATTTCTCCCAAGAAATTAGCCCAGATTATTGATAAATCTTTTGAATTGGACCCGAATAAAAGCCCGAATTTCCAAGAATTTATGGAGGTGTATTTTAAAACTATAAAAAAAGTTTCAAAGCTTCAGCAAATAGATAGGGAAACAAAAGAAAAATTAGAAAATTTTATTTTAAATTTATCCTCCGAAAAAAAAATCTACTTTCTTATAAAAAATATTGAATTTGGTGAAAAGGCTTATTTTAAGGAAAAGGAAGTAGTCAGAAATCTATTTGATAAAGTTTTTCTCGAAGTATTAAAACACGCAATATCTCAAAAGGAAAAGCTACCGGAAAAAATCTTCCTTCTTTTGGAAAGTTCTTCTATCGCAAACATACCAAGGAAAAAGCTTCAACAATATATTGAAACAGTAAGAAAGAGGAAAGCTGATTCCATTCTAAAAGACTTTTACCGAGCAGATGATATTGTAATTTATCGCCCCGAAAATTATAAGAAGATTCTCAAAGAATTCATTAAAAAAATGGAGGAAAAGGATATGGAAAAACCATCGGCTGTTGATTTAGACAGATACCGTCAATCAATATTAGAGGATAATATTCAAAAAGAAACTCTTTTAACTCTATTGGAACTCTTAGATTCTAAATTAAACGATGAGGAATATAAAAAAATCATTTCAGAAATTAGAAATTATTTTAATATTTTTTTAATGACAGGAAGATTTAAAGAAGTAAGTCTAATTCTGAGTGCACTTTCTGAGCAAGAAGAAAAGATAAAGAAAGAGCCTGAGAAATTAAAAATACTAACAGAGATTTTGAATCAATTAAAAAACACTGATATTCTAGCCCAGCTCATTAAAGAATTGAGAAGCGTATGGGGAGAAGAAAAATATGCTGAAATTAAGGAAACAATTCTTCAATTTGGGAAAAAGGGAATTAACTTTTTAATTGACCTTCTTTCAAAAGAAGAAGATAAATTTACTCGCAGTTTACTCGTTGATTTAATAACTGAATTTGGTTCTGAAGCACTTGATGCCATAGAAAAAAGACTTGATGATTCTTCATGGTATGTAGTGAGGAATATGATATTAATACTCCGTAAAATGGAAAATAAAACACTTCTTCCAAAAATCCAACTTTTATGCAATCATCCCGATTCCCGAGTAAAAATTGAAGCATTGAAATTTCTTTTATATTTCAATTCACCTGCAGGAATTCATTATTTAATAAAGTTTTTAAACAACGGAGATGAATTTATAAGAAATTCAGCTCTTTCTCTTGCCGGTGCTTTCAAGGTTAAAGAAGCTGTTGATACTCTTCTCGAAATTCTAAAAAAACTTAAAATGAATAAGAGAGATTTTGAATATAAATTGAAAATAATCCAGGTTCTGGGACAAATTGGTGATTCTCGTGCAATTGATTATTTTAAAAAAGAAATTGGAAAAATCTATTTTT
>CAZWBN010000015.1:7067-19469 GCA_964632095.1 uncultured Clostridia bacterium
GGTGATTCTCGTGCAATTGATTATTTTAAAAAAGAAATTGGAAAAATCTATTTTTTTCATTGGAAAAAGGGAAAAATATTAAAAAGAGCAATTTATAATTCTTTGAAAAATTATCCTTTCAAGGAAATCCAAGAACTTGTAAAAAGAGGCATGAAATCAATGGACAAAGAGATTCGGTCTCTATGTGAAAACTTACAAGCACAGGGAAAGGAGTTAAGAAATGTCTAAGGGAAAAATTTTCCTCGAAAATATCGAAGATTTTTTAGGAATTTTTTCCGGGGCTCTTACAAATTGTCTTCTTTACTCGCATAATCACCCCCAGACTAAGAATTTAACAAAAAGAGCTTTCCAAATTTTAGACTTTGTCCTTGATGATAAATTAAAAATCAATCTTGTTGTGATAGAGAATAAGCTTATAATAGAAGACATTATAATCCCTTCTCAAAAAGTTTTTGTCTCAAATTTAGTCAAAAAATTAAGGAGAAATGGGATAGAAAGCATAACTTTTTTAAGGGGATTAGAATTTAATGAATTTGAAAATCTAATAAAAGAATTAGCAAATCCCGCAGAAGAAGAAGTTAAAAAAATTGTGTCCACCCCTCATATAAAATTGGGAATAATAGATGTTTCTCTCCCCTCTTATGACAAAGAAGAAAATAAGCCAAAAGAATACAGAGAAATCTCTGATTCCTCATTAAATATGGAAAGTCATCTTGGTTTAATAAAGAAAACCTTTGATGAGGTAAAGAAAAAAAGAAAAATTGACATTGAAAGTTTAATGGAAATTATTACTAATTTTATATTAGCTCTAAAGAGGGAATTAAGCCCCCTTTTAGTCCTTGTGCCAATGAAAAGATATGACCAATACACTTATACCCATGCTATTAATGTGAGTCTTTTAACCTGCTATCAAGCTTCAAAACTTGGTTTTCCTCCGGAAGATATAAAAGAAATAGGATTAGCTGCCATGCTACATGACATTGGGAAACTTTTCATCCCTTTGAAAATACTAAATAAAAGAGGACCTTTAAGCGAAAAGGAATGGGAAGTGATTCAGAATCATCCCATTGAAGGTGCAAAATTGCTCCTTGAAGCAGAAGGAATAACACCACTCGCAATTGAAGTAGCTTACGAACACCATATGAAATATGATTTATCTGGTTACCCAAAGTCAAAATATCGAAAACAAATAAATATAGTCAGCCAGATGACAAGTATATCTGATTTTTACGATGCTTTAGTTTCAAGAAGACCTTATAGAAAGCCCCTCTCTCATGAGGATGCAATCCAACTTATTTATTGGAAATCAGGAACTGATTTTAATCCAAAATTGGTCAGCAATTTTATCGCTATTCTTTCAAGAAAATGAGTATAAATATTATCAAACAAGCAATCAGAATTCAGAAAGATTTAGCTAAAAAAGTGAAATTACATTGGGAAGAGAGAAGAATAAATTTTATTGCAGGATTTGATGCAGCCTATAAAGATGATAAAAAAATTATTGGAAGTTGCGCTGTATTATTTTTCCCTCAATTAAATTTGGTTGAAGAAAAAATAATTATTAAAGAAATCAATTTTCCTTATATCCCATCTTTTCTTGCATTTCGAGAATTACCTGTTTTTTTAGAACTATTTAAATTATTAAAAAATTCTCCTGATTTAATAATAATTGATGGAAATGGAATTGCTCATCCAAGAAAAGCTGGGTTAGCCACCCATTTTGGTATTCTCCTAAATATCCCTGCAATTGGATGTGCGAAGAATCCTTTTTATCCTGTAAAAGAACCTCCTCCACAAAGGGGGAGTTATGCTTTCATGAGAAATGAAAAGGGCGAAATCGTAGGTGTAGCCCTACGAACGCAAGAAAAAGTGAAACCAGTTTATGTTTCTCCAGGGCATTTAATAAATTTAGAAAAATCAATTGAATTCATCTTAAATTGTTCAATCTATAGAATTCCTGAACCTTTAAGGAAAGCTCATTTTATAGCGAGCAGATTAGCCTCTCAGAAACTTTCCAACTGAGCTTAAACTTCCAATCAAACCAATTATACCTCCACCAATTAAAAGAGTTAAGCAATGACGAATAGAAATAAAAGAAAATACAATAAATGGTTTAACAAAATTATAAGATTTTCCCAGATACAGAGGAAAAAACTTTACCATAATAAAAAGTAAAATTAAGGAAAAAATACCTCCAATCAGCCCAAGGATTGTCCCTTCTATTATGAATGGAATTTTTATAAAAGAGTTTGTTGCCCCTACTAATTGAAATATTTCAATTTCATTCTGACGTGCATAGACGCTCAATTTGATTACATTTGAAATAATGAAAAAAGAAGCAAGGATTAAGATACCGCCGAGAAAGAAACCTACAGCTTTAATTATTTTACTTATTCCAATAAGCTTTTCCAACCACTCTTGATTAAATTGCACTTCTTCAATTCCATCCAATTCTCTTATTTCTTCAAGAAAAGATGTAACAGCATATGGGGAATCAATTCCTTTTTTAAAAATTATTTCATAAGAAGCTGGAAAAGGATTTTCTTCTAAATCGCGAATTATTCCTATCAATTGAGGAAAATCCCTTTCAAATCGAGCTAAAGCCTCTTCCCTTGATACAAAATGAAAATCTTCCACTACGAGGGAGTCCTTTATCCTCTCTTCTATAACTTTCTGCTGTCCCTTTGTGATGTTTTTATCTAAAAAAAAACCGCTTGCAGATTTTGTGTAAGACCTTTTACTGATTCTTCTAAGTTAATCGAAATAAAAAGAAAAATTCCAAAAATAAAAAGGGAAAATGAAATTATTCCAATTGAAAGGAGATTTCTTATCTTATTTTGCCATAAGCTTGAGATAACTTCTAAAAATATATATTTAATTTTATAATTCAATTTTTTCCTCCCCTACTATTTTTCCTTTATCAAGAAAGATCACTCTTTTCCCGAATCTTTTTATCAATTCCTTGTCATGAGTTGCAACTACTACTGTTGTTCCTTGAAGAGTGAATTCCTTAAAAAAGTTCATTATTTCAAATGATAAATCAGGGTCAAGATTTCCCGTTGGCTCATCAGCTAAAAGAATAAGAGGTTCATTCACAATAGCTCGGGCAATAGCAACTCTCTGCTGTTCTCCTCCAGAAAGGGAAAGAGGATATGCTTTCATCTTATGATGAAGACCAACTGTTTTAAGAGCGTTAAAGACTTTTTTCTTAATTAATTTAAAAGGTGTGCCGGTAACTATTAAAGGAAGAGCTACATTATCAAACACTGTTTTTTGTGGAAGTAATTTAAAATCCTGGAATACAAAACCAACAATTCTTCTTAATAGATAAATTTTATGATTAGGAATTATAAGGGTATTTCTTCCATTTACAATAATTTGACCCTTTGTTGGAAATAATTCCCTAAAAATTATTCTTAACAGAGTGGTTTTCCCTGCTCCACTCGGTCCGGTAATAATAACAAACTCACCTTTATTGATTTGAAAAGTTACATCATAAAGAGCCCATGTGGGAGGTTGATACTGCTTGTATATATGATAGAGTTCAATCATTTTTTTCTTTTAACAATTTATAAGCTGCTTCTTTGATATGAGGCCAACTTATTCCAAAATAATTAAGAAGCTGGTCAGGCTTGCCGGACAATCCAAATCTATTCGAAATGCCTAATATCTTCATTTTTACAGGAAATTTTTGAACTATTACCTCTGCTACTGCACTTCCCAAACCTCCAAAACAAGTGTGCTCTTCAACCGTTACAATTGCCTTTGTTTGCTTGGCTGCTTGAATAATTGTTTCTTCATCAAGGGGTTTTAAAGTTGAACAATTTATTACTTTCGCGCTTACTCCTTCTTTTTCAAGTTCCTCAGCAGCTCTTAGGGAATGAAATACTGTTATTCCGATTCCAATTATAGCTATGTCCTTTCCTTCTTTTAGGACCTTTGCCTTTCCTATTTCAAATTTATAATTATCATTTAAAATCACCGGGAATTTTGGTCTCGCAAGTCTTACATAGACAGGTCCTTTATGATGAAAAATGGTCTCAATTACTTGTTTAGTCTCAATTCCATCAGCAGGCACTATGACCGTCATATTTGGAAGAACTCTCATTAAAGCTAAATCCTCGGTAGCTTGATGAGTCGCTCCATCCTCACCAACTGTAATTCCACCATGAGAAGCTACAATTTTTACATTCAAATTGGGATAGCATATTGACTGTCTTATTTGTTCCCACGCTCTTCCTGTTGCAAATATCGCAAAAGTACTTACAAACGGCACTTTACCAGCTAATGCGAGACCAGCTGCTGTACTCATTAAATCCTGTTCTGATACTCCCATATTAAAAAATCTATCAGGGAATTTTTCTCCGAACAGGGCAGTTTTTGTAGAAAGTGAGAGGTCAGCATCCAACACAACAATTTCTTCATATTTCTTCCCCAGTTCAATTAAAGTTTCTCCATAAACATCTCTTAAACCCATCATCTTAATCTCTTTTTCAGTCATCTTTCTCCAACTCCTTTAATGCTCTTTCACATTCTTCTTTTGTAGGTGCTTTCCCATGGAAATAATTATTAAATTCCATGAAAGACACCCCTTTCCCTTTAACAGTCTTTGCGATAATTATTGTCGGCTTTCCTTTAACAGTATCAGCTTTTTCAAAAGCATTTATAATCTGGGGAAAAGAATGCCCATCTATCTCAATTGTTTCCCAGCCAAATGCTTTCCATTTCTCGCTTAGTGGCTCTAATCTTTTTATCTCATTTACGAAACCATCTATTTGCATTTGATTATAATCCAGAATCGCACATAAATTATCCAGCTTATAATGTCCAGCAGTCATTGCAGCTTCCCATATCTGTCCTTCCTGGGATTCTCCATCTCCTATTAAAACATATACTTTTGATTTTTTCTTATTTAATCTTAATCCTAAAGCAAGCCCATTTGCTACAGAAAGTCCCTGTCCCAAGGAACCTGTTGACATCTCTATACCAGGTGTCAATTGCTTATCAGGATGTCCCTGTAACCTTGAGCCAAGCTTTCTTAAAGTAAATAATTCTTCTTTTGGAAAATAACCAAGTTCAGCAAGTGCAGCATATACAATTGGACAAGCATGCCCCTTTGATAGTATAAATCTGTCCCTGTCCTCCCATTCAGGGTTCTTTGGATTCAATCTCATCTTCTTAAAGAAAAGGGCTGTGATTATTTCAGCAGCTGATAATGAACCTCCAAGATGCCCAGAACCTGCATTAGTTACCATTTTTAATACATTCATTCTTAATTTTTTTGCTATTCTCCTCAACCTTTCAATTTCCTTATTACTAAGTTCCATTTTTAAAACCCTAATTTTAATTTTTAAGTAATTCCTGTAAAATTTTATTTACTAATTGAGGATTAGCCTTTCCTCCTGTTTCTTTCATAACCTGACCAACAAAAAATCCAAAAACTTTTGTCTTTCCCTGTTTATATTGTTCAAGAGTTTTCGGATTACTGGCTATTACTTTTTGTGCAATCCTCCTTAATTCATTTTCATCTGAAATTTGAGTCAGTCCTTTCTCCTTTACAATCTCTGAAGCCCTTTTTCCAGTAGAGATCATTTCAGGTAAAACTTCTTTTGCTATTTTCCCACTAATTTCTTTTTTTTCAATCAGTAAAATCAATTCAGCTAAATCTAATGGTTTAACAGGAAATTGAGTAATATCTTTGTTCAGTTCCTTGAGGTATCTCAATACTTCAGTTAAAATCCAGTTACAAGTAATTTTTGGTGACTCTGTAATTTCAACAGTTTTTTCAAAATAATCAGCTAAATTCTTATCAAGACATAAAATCTTTGCATCTTTATAAGGAATCTTATATTGATTCACAAAACGCTCAATTTTTTGATGAGGAAGTTCAGGCAGAGTTTTTTTTATTTCTTCAATCCACTCATTTGTAATTATTAGAGGAGGTAAATCTGGTTCTGGAAAATACCTGTAATCATGAGCTTCCTCTTTTGTTCTCATTACAACTGTTTTGTTATTTACTTCATCCCAATAACGAGTTTCCTGTTTTACTTCATCCCCTGATTCCAAAATCTTTTTTTGTCTTTCTATCTCATACTGAAGGGCTTTTTGAAGAAAACGAAATGAATTTAAATTTTTTATCTCAGTTTTTACTCCAAGTTCCTTTTCGCCTTTTTTTCGAAGAGAAAGATTTGCATCGCAACGAAGACTCCCCTCCTCCATATTACCATCACAAATTTCTAAATATTGAAGTATTGTCCTGAGCATGCTTAAAAACTCCACTGCTTCCTGAGGAGAACTTATTTCAGGTTTACCAACAATTTCCAATAAAGGGACTCCACATCTATTAAAATCTAAATATGTTTTTTGATTTGAATCCGGGAACCCGTCATGAATTGACTTCCCAGCATCTTCCTCGATATTTATTCTCTCTATTCCTATTTTTTTCTTTTTCCCGTTTATTTCTATTTCCAGATACCCATCCGTGGCAATTGGTTCTTTGTATTGAGTTATTTGATAACCTTTCGGTAAGTCAGGATAAAAATAATTTTTTCTTGCAAAAGTTGATTTCAAATGAATTTCCGCATTAACAGCAAGAGCTAATTTTATAGCATGGGAAACAGCTTCTTTATTTAAAACAGGAAGGGCTCCTGGAAGACCAAGACAAACTGGGCAGGTATGAGTATTCGGAGGGTCACCAAAACGAGTCAAACATCCACAAAAAAGTTTTGTTCGAGTAAGCAATTGTGCGTGTATCTCTAACCCGATTACTGGCTCATACATTTCCACTCATTTTGACATCGAATTATAACATAAGGAAAAAGGAAAAAAAAGATTTTAATTCTTAAAATAAAAATCAAAAATTTTTTTCTTTTTCGGCTTTTTATATTTATTTAATAATAAAACAATCCCTCTTCTCTCTTCTCCTGGTTTTAATTCAACCTCAATGAATGATTTTTTCCCTTTTCGATACACTTCCTTAATACTCTCTGAATCAATTTCTATTTTATATTTACCAGCAGGAACATTATCAAATCTAAATTCACCTTTAGAATTAGTTAATGCTACAAAGATTACTTCCTTATCCTTTAAAATATTCACTATGATGTTTGGAATAGCCTTTTCTTTATCCTCAACTATTCCATTTTCATTCTCATCAAAAATAACTTTTCCTGAAATAACACCCAATTGAATGAGAACAAAATTCAATTTAATTTTTCCTCTACCTTTTATTTTAATTTTTCTTTCTTCAAAAAGGGGTTGATAAAGGGCAGGAACTTTTCTTAAGAGAATAGTGATTTTATGCTCCCCAGGAATAATTGAAGGTATCTTATAGTGACCTTTTTCATCTGTCTTTGCAACAATTCTTCCGTCAAGCATTATCTCAATATCAGAAAAAGTTTCTTCATCAGGGTCCATTATATTATTTGAATTTGAGTCAACAAAAACAAACCCTTCGATTTCTCCTGTCCCCTTAAAAATATCAGTTATGCTTTTAGCTCTTGCAAAACTTTCTCCTCTACCCCAGGTGAAACTTTTCGTTATGCTGAGGAAAATCTGATGATAATATCTCTTTGTCGTTAGGATGGAAATACTTTTTAAATACGAATAGCGATATTGAACTGAGAAATTTACTTTTAAAGGCTGAAAATTATAAAAAATTCCTGCACTTACGCCTATTCCACTGCTCTTTTGTCCTGTTAATTTATCCTTTCCAAAAGTATAATTGAATTGAGAATTAATCATTAAATTATAGGAAGGCTTTAAAGTAATACCAGTTTGTAAATTATAATCTTCTCTTTTAAAAATCTCTAATCTGCTTTCTTTTTGAGTTAAATAAAAATTCAAGTAAAATAGCGTGCCATTTAAAAACAATTTTCTCAATTCAAATGTATAATCTTTGTTTAAAAAATCCTGAGAGGGGTCAATAAAATTTTTAAAATTTCCCCTATTAAATCTAAAGTTTAAATAAAATCTTTTATAGCTTTTAAAAATGGATAAATAAAAGGAATTATAATAACTATCAGTTATTTTAAATCCCTCTCTTTCTGATTCCCTGTCACTTGTGTTTATCCTAAAGGATATGGAGGGAAGAGTTGGAAGTGACAGGTTAGCTCCATAAGAATAAGTTAAATAGTCAGTAACTGGTCTTTCTAATATTCTTTCAAGATTTTCATTATAGGTATCCACACTTGCAAAAAGGGATAAGATCTGGATAGGTCTGTAAACTCCAATAAAAGTATATCCTTTTCTGTCTCTTACCTGAATTCTTTCAATCTGGGGGAAATAGGGAGTTGCATAATTGTAATAAAATTGAAAAAGGAATTTTCTGCTCTCAAAATACGGTCCAACTTTAAGGGAATATTCCTTTGAAGTTAATGAGTATTTAAAATCCCCTAATAGGTAAAATTTTCCAGCAACTCTGAAAGAACTATCCAAAGTCAAAATATCTGAATCTTCTCTTTTATTATTGACTAATAATTTTTTCCCTTTGATATATCCCGCACCCAGAGTCCAGTCTTTTGTTAACTTAAAAACTCCCTTTAACCCATAAACTGAACTCTCTTCATTTCCTGAAAGTCCATAAAACTTTCCTCCAAAAAAAATCAAGGAAACCCTTTCTGAATCTAAGGAAAAATTTCCTCCTTTTATTGAAACATATCTCGATGGATTAAAGGAGCCAAAGGGCAAGAGGCTCGAAATTCTATAGGATGTATAGCCAAATCCAGCATTAATTTTAAATTTCCAAATAGGAATATTCTGAAGTCTGAAAGTGTAGAAAGAAATTTCTTTTCTATTTTCATATATTGAACCACTTATCGAAAAACTTATTGAGCCAAATTGAAGCAAACTCTGCTGGAAATCAATATAAAAAGTATGGAAATAAGAAGTTGATTTATAGGCTTCAAAAATTGACCTTGATATTTGATTTTGATAGGTTAAATTTAATCTTCCAAGTTCCTGCGCATTAAGAGAAATAATTAATAAAAAAATATATAAAAAACCAAAAGTTTTTTTTTCATTTATTATTTTTCTATTGCAAATTTTGCATAAGAAATTAAAGGTGTAATTCCGTTATGAAAAACAACGAGCTCAGCAAAATAAGTTCCAGGCTTTGGTATTTTTTCTAATTCCCCTTTGAATTCTATTAAATTTTTCTTTTTTATCGCTTTTAAGTTAATTTGATATTCAATATCTCCTTTTAAATTTCTAATCTTAATAAAACTTTTATTCGCACCATTTAAAAGTTTGAGTCCCCTCACATTTGCTACAAAAATTATTCTCGACTTAGAAGGGATTGATAAATTTATTTTCTCCTTAATTAATTGAGTATTTCCCAATAATATATTAATCCCCTTTATATCTTTTAAAATTTCATAATTTACTTTATTTTTTAAATCAATTACAATCCTTGCAATTTTTTCAGGATAAACTTGATACTGAGAAGTTCTTATTCCAGTAATTTTATTTAAATCAACACTTATTGTTTTTTGAACTAATTTATTATCAACTCCTTTTATATCAACCACTAATCTCGGAGGATTATCAAGAAATAAACTTGAATAATCCAGTTTACCATCACCCATTACTTTTACAATTGTTCCACCTTCAATATTTTCCACCTTTAAATCATTTATTACCTTTGCAGGCTTTTCACCTAATTCTTCTTTTATAATTTCTGCTTTAAAATCTTCTATTTTTACATCCTCTAAAATATTAATTGACTTTTCAGCTACAAGCTCTTCTTTTCCACCATAATCTACTTCAGCTATTACTTTATATTTATCAGAAAGAAAATTCTTTCCAATTTCTCCTTTAAATATTCTAATTTTATTCCTAAGAATAGGTGAACCATATTCATTCATTTTTCCTTTGAATACCTTTTCTCTTTTACTATTAAAAATTTCTAAATCTCCTTTTGGTCTTATATGAACATTTCCTTTATTTTCTAATATTATTGAGTATTCAATTGTTCCTTTCCTCGAATTTTCCTTTAAATAAAAATTAGATATCTCAGCTAATTTCTCAATTTTTCCCTTAGTTGACGCATAAACAACTGCACCGAGCCTTGTTGAGAGGAAAACCTGATGCCCTTTAGCCTTTTCCATTCCTCCTGGAACAGTTTGGAAAAATATCATTCCATGAAGTTCACCCTTAATATTTTCAGGCATTCTAACTGTAAATCTAACCCATTTTTCCTGATTTGGCTCAAGTTTAAAAAATGTTGGATTTATTCTAATAAATGGAGAGACAGAATTTTCAATGGTTCCAGAGTCATAAAAATTTAAAGAACCCTCCTCATTTATTGTGAAATCTGATGGGTAAACCTTAACATAAACCCTTGCTTTTGCCATATTTCTCACTCTAATTGCATCCGTGTATAGTTTCCCTGGTGAAACAGAAAATATAAATCTAACAGGTGAAATTAAAATCGACGGATAGAGAGATTGAAACAAAATTAAAATTGATAAAATGATTAAAATCTTTCTCATTTTTCACCTATATTGAACTTAATATAAATGTAATTTGCCACGCATAATTTCCTGGTTTATCATCAAATTCAATCTTTAATGCCAAATCATAATATAAATAAAATGTCCCTGGTTGTCCACTTGCAATAACCTGAGGGTTATCTGTAAAAGGAATATATTCTGTTTCTGAATCTTCTTTAAAACATAATTGACCTATTTCAATTGATGGGTTACCACTTATCTGGGCGCTTACACTCAACTGCCATCTTGATGGGCTTTGAATCTTTATAGCAAGGGTTGAATTTGGATGATAAAATTCAGTATTACCCCCTGTCTGGGGAGAAAACTCATATATTGCTCCTTTACAATTCATATCATCAAAATCATTTGCACCAAGTGGTTTACCGAGAATACCTGAAAAATTACCACCTATACTCATTGAGCCGAAAGGGTCAATTTTACCAAAATTAATTGCCTCTGCTATTGTATACTCATTGTCAGGGTCTGGACCATCTACAAGGAGAAGAAATCCTGTTTCCTGAGAGTCTATAGAATTTGTTAAAAAAGTTAAAATTATAATAAATATAAAAATTCTCAGTCTCATTTTAAAGCGATGTAAGTGTATAGGTTACTCTCCACACATTTCTTCCAGGCTCATCTTCATATTCAACAAGGAGACCGTAATCGTGATAGAGAAAACGGAGACCTCTTCCACTTGCTACCTGGACATTTGATGTTGAAAAATCTATATATCCTTGATAACCATTTGCTTGGATTGTATCATCCTTCCATTTCAATTGATCGATAGCAACATTTTGAGAGTTTGCTACAAGCTGAGCTCTCACTGTAAGATTCCATGTTTCATCCCACCCTGCCCAAATTATTATAGCAATAGCAGAATTTGGATGCCATAGCCAGAAATTTCCTCCTGTTTGAGAGAATATTGGATAAAATGAACCTATGCATGCAGGGTCATTGGGAGAGGAAAGGGGAGAGCCTGAGGAATCAACAGGAATTCCTGAAATACCATTTACATCAGGAGTTCCAGGGGGAGCACCACTAATTGGTGTCCCCCTTGCATCCAAATTTCCTAAGTCACAATTTTCATTTGTGCTACTAAACCAGCCCTCGTCAGTTCCATCAACTCCAAAATAAAATACTTGCTGAGGTTGAGCAGTTACTGTAACTGTTGCTGTCTGTTGAGTATTTAGAATACTGTAATTCAGAAATACTAATAGAAAAATCAGCAGTAGCCTTTTTTCCATAAATTATCAATTTATAGAGCCGCAGTTAAGGTGTAAGTAACTGTCCATGAATTTGTTCCGGGTTCATCTTCAAATTGAACAAGTAACCCGTAGTCGTGATAGAATACCCCACGATAGAAAATACCAGAGTCTGTGTCGATGTTTTGTGAACCAGTGGAAAAGGATGTATAATCTCCATATCCCTGAGAAGTGCTGTCGCCATCATCTTTCCATTTTAACTGGTCAATAGTGACATTTGCAGTATTTTGGGTTAATTGAGCAGATACATCGAGACTGTAGCTGGTTCCACTAAGTTGAACTCCTAAAGCAAATATACCAATACCTGCTCCTGTTCTATCTGAAAGACTATTTCCACCAGTGGCATAAAGAACATGATAAAATGAGCCATCACAATTAGAGTCGTAAGGGCTTGAAAGTGGATTTCCAGAAGCATCAACAGGAACTCCGCTTATTCCATTTACCATGGTATCACCACCCGAAATTGCTGTTCCAATAGCATCAACATTGCCAAAATCACAGGTTTCACCAGTGGAGTAATGGTTACTAAATATACTATGTCCATCATCAGTTCCGTCAACCAGAAGAATCAGAATGGACTGAAAATCAGCATTAACTGTAACATTAGCACTTTCTTGAGTTTGAGTATCAACTAATGGGGCACTCAAGAA
>CAZWBN010000016.1:0-7886 GCA_964632095.1 uncultured Clostridia bacterium
TCTCTACAATAAATATTATGTTGATGAAGCTTATAATCTCGCCTTTGTCCAGCCTACTTTAAATCTTGGTACCTTTTTGGCTGATTATGACTTAAAAATAATAGATGGAGCTGTTAATGGCTCCGCTTTTATTACTCGAAACACATCTGCTTTTTCTGGAATATTTGATTTAAAAATAATAGATGGAATAGTTAATCGTATTGCATGGTTATTAAAACAAAAAAGTTTTATTTTTAGAAAAGTTCAGACCGGAGTAATTCAAAATTATGCTCTGGCAATAATTTTCGGTTTATTAATTTTTATAACAATAACTCTGTTTTTATAGGGAGATAAATCATGAATTTACAAAGTCTTCCTCTGCTAACAATAGTTACCTTTTTCCCGCTAATCGGTATTTTTATAATTCTCTTTATCTCAAAAAAGAAAGAAAACTTAATAAAAACAACAGCTAATATTGTAACAGGTTTAACCTTTTTAATATCTCTTTTGCTTCTCTTCTATTTCAATCCTCAAGCAGAAGGTATGCAGTTTGTGGAAAAGGTTTCTTGGATTCCAGCAATTGGAGTTCAATATTTTATGGGAATAGATGGAATCAGCCTTTTACTAATACTTCTGACAACTCTCCTTACTTTTCTTGCTACTCTATCTTCTTGGCGAGTAATTGACCATCGGATTAAAGAATATTACATTTTTATGCTTCTTTTAGAAATCGGGATGGTTGGAGTTTTTACCTCCTTGGACCTAATACTTTTTTATGTATTCTGGGAGGTAATGCTCGTCCCGATGTATTTTTTAATCGGGGTCTGGGGAGGGGAAAGAAAACTTTATGCAGCAATAAAATTCTTTTTATATACTTTATTTGGAAGTGTGCTTCTCCTCTTGGGAATTTTAGCTCTCTACTTCTATCATCATGCAGTTACAGGTGTTTATACTTTTGATGCCCTGCAGATGATGGCTGAAGGATTTACAATTCCTCCAAAACTTCAATTCTGGATTTTTCTGGCATTTTTCTTTGGCTTTGCTATTAAAGTGCCGATGTTTCCCTTCCATACATGGCTACCTGATGCTCATGTGGAAGCACCCACAGCAGGCTCAGTAATATTAGCAGGAGTGCTTTTAAAAATGGGAACATATGGTTTCATAAGATTCTCTCTTCCTATTCTTCCAGATGCCTCGCGACAATTTGTGCCAGTAATAGTAGTTCTCTCAATTATAGCAATAATTTATGGAGCTCTTGTTGCAATGATGCAAAAGGATTGGAAATCGCTTGTCGCGTATTCGAGTATCAGTCATATGGGTTTTGTCACACTTGGAATGTTTGCTTTAACGCCAATAGGATTACAAGGAAGTATTATACAGCAAATTAATCATGGAATAAGCACAGGTGCTCTATTTTTAATTGTTGGAATTGTTTATGAGAGAAGGCATACCAGATTGATTTCAGAATATGGGGGATTATCAAGAATTATGCCAATTTATGCTGCTGTATTCGCTATCATGATGCTTTCATCTATAGGTCTTCCAGGACTAAACGGTTTTATAGGCGAATTTTTAATACTGGTTGGAACTTTTCAGGTTAAATGGTGGTGGGCTGCTATTGCAGCATCTGGAATAATTCTTGGTGCAGCTTATATGCTTTGGCTCTATCAAAGAGTAATGTTTGGAAAAGTAACAAAAGAAGAAAACTTGAAAATGAAGGATTTGAATGCAAGAGAGGTAGCTTATTTCCTACCTCTTATTCTGTTAGCATTTTGGATTGGATTATATCCCAAACCATTCCTTAAAGTTCTGGAAAAGCCAGTAAATAAAATAGTTCAAAAAGTAAATCCAGATTATTTTCAAAAAAAGCCTGATATAATAGAAAAACTTTTTAGTCATCAGGAGAATAAAGGTGAGCTTCCTCATTGATTTACAATCTATTAGTTCAGAATTAATTTTAAGTGTAGTTGCTCTTTTAATTCTTATAATCTCTCCTTTTATAAAGGAAGAGAAAAAGAAATTTGTTATTTATTTCAGTATAGTTGGGCTTGTAGCTTCTTTTGTGGCATTATTCATCCAGCCCCAAAAAGAGAGTCTTTTCTGGGGAGCCCTTACAGTTGATAAATTCTCCATATATTTCAAAGCTCTTTTTCTGATTGCCACATTTCTTGTGATTCTAATTTCAAAAAGATTTTTTGAACACGAAATATTCCATAAGGCTGAATACTATTTCTTTCTTCTTCTCACTACAGTTGGATTAATGTTTATGGTTTCTGCAGTTGATTTAATTTCTCTTTATGTAAGTTTTGAATTGATGGCGATTAGCTGTTATGTACTCGCAGGATTTTTGAAAAGAGATTTGAGGTCAAATGAAGCAGGAATGAAGTATTTTGTGCTTGGTGCTTTTTCATCTGGCATCCTTCTCTTTGGATTTGCTTTCCTTTTTGGGCTAACAGGTGCAACTGGTTATGGAGAAATTGCTCAAAGTTTAGCTAATAAGGGAGAGAATTCCTTTCTTATTATTGCAATGCTTACCTTAGCTGGAGCATTGTTTTTTAAAATTGCAGCGGTTCCTTTTCATATGTGGACTCCTGATGTTTATGAAGGAGCACCAACTCCAATAACAGCTTATCTCTCAGTGGCACCTAAGGCAGCCTGTTTTGCTATTTTTATTCGTTTGTTTATAGAAGTTTTACCTTTACTTAAAAATGAATGGCAGACATTAATTGCCTGGGTGTCTCTCTTTACCATGACCTATGGTAATATTGCAGCTTTAACCCAGAAAAATGTAAAAAGAATGTTTGCTTATTCAAGTATTGCTCATGCTGGATATATATTAATTGGCTTAGCCTCGGGTGGAGATTTCGGAATATGGGGAATGCTTTATTATCTCCTGGTTTACACTTTTATGAATATTGGAGCTTTTAGTATTTTTATTTTCATGAAGAAAAAAGAACACTTTGGAGAAGAATTTTCTGATTTTAATGGTTTAGCCCAGAGAGCTCCTTATTTCTCTGCAATAATTGTTGTTATTTTACTTTCCTTAACCGGAATTCCTCCTACCGGCGGTTTTATTGCAAAAGTTTATATATTCTCAGCAGCAGTGAAACAGAAATTATATTGGTTAGCAGTAGCAGGAGTGTTAAACAGTGTAATTTCTCTTTATTACTATTTCCGTTTAGGAATGGCAATGTATTTTAAAGAACCAGCCCAAGAGTCAGAAGCTCACTATTCTCCTGCTTTTTCACTCCTTTTGGCTTTAACTATAATCGGGCTGGCTATTCTTCTTCTGGGAATTTATCCCCATCCCTTTGCCTCATGGGCAAGAATTTCTGCTATTTCGTTTTAAAATTCAATTAAAGCGCTACTTATCTCTATTTGGGCTATCATTAATAAAACATTGACAAACGCGGGTTTTTATTTTATTTTTTTTACATGAATTTAACCCTGAATCAATTTTTATTTCTTGTTTTAACAATTGCAGTGGTAGCATTTTTAGCCTATTTAATTCCTACTATCCGTCAGCTTAGAGAAACAGCAAAAAGTGCAGAGGAGGTTTTAAAGGAAACAAGGAATTTAATATCAAATTTTCAGGAAACCGAGAGGCTGGTCAAGTCTCAAATTGAAGAAATTGAGGATCTTGTTAAGACTTCAAAGAAAGCTCTTACTAATATCTCAGATATTGCATGGTTTATTTCAAAAAAATTATTAAAACCTTCCACTCGATATTTAAGTGCAATTTTACCTTTAATAAATCTGGGATGGCAATTATATAAAAAAAGAAAAAAGGGAGGAAAAAATGAGCAACAGCAATAAAGATTCAAGAGTTCTTGAAACAACTTTAGCTTTTCTTCTTGGTGCAGTTACAGGAGCAATTCTTGGGTTATTGTTCGCACCCACAAGCGGAAGAGAACTTCGAGAGAAAATTGGCACCTCAGCGGCAAAGACTGGGGAGAAAATAAAGGAAGGCTATGGAAAGATTGCTGAAGAAGCTGGAAAGGGCATAGAAACTATTAAAAAGAAAACTCGTGAAGGAGTGGAGGCGATTAGAGGTTATGTAGAGAAGAAGAAAGCAAAGGAGGAAGAGGAAAAATAACAAAATTTTAGAAAATTTATTTTTTAGAGGTCTTCAAATGAGAATCAGAGCAATTAAGGCACGGGAAATTCTTGATTCAAGGGGAAACCCCACAATTGAAACTGAAATTGAAATAGAATCAGGGGTTTGTGCAAGAGCAGCGGTCCCTTCAGGAGCATCAACAGGAAAACACGAGGCTCTTGAGCTCAGAGATGGAGATAAAAAAAGATATCTCGGGAAAGGTGTTTTAAAAGCTGTAAAGAATGTAAGTGAAATTATTGCTCCGAAATTAATAGGATGGGAGATTACAGCTCAAAGAGCAATTGACGAGTTTTTGGTAGAACTTGATGGAACTCCAAATAAGCAAAAATTAGGAGCAAATGCAATATTATCCGTTTCCCTTGCAGTTGCAAAAGTAGCAGCTAAAGCTTTAAAAATCCCTGTTTATAGATACCTTGGAGGCATTAATGCTAATAGACTCCCTGTCCCTTTAATTAATATTCTAAATGGTGGTTCTCACGCGGATAATAATGTAGATATACAGGAATTCATGATTGTTCCTGCAGGAGCTAAGAGTTTTAGAGATGCTCTAAGGATGAGTGCAGAGATTTTTCATAATTTGAAAGCTATTTTAAAAAAGAGAGGTTTAAGTACTGCAGTTGGAGACGAGGGAGGTTTTGCTCCTGACTTAAAATCAAATGAGCAGGCAATTGAATTTATAATGGAAAGTATTGAAAAAGCAGGTTATAAAGCCGGGAAAGAGATTTATTTGGCTCTTGATGTAGCAGCTTCAGAATTGTATGAAGATGGAAAATATGTATTTAAAAAGTCAGATAAAAGTAAGAAAACATCGGATCAATTAATCGAGTTTTATATAAATTTGATCGATAAATATCCAATAATTTCAATAGAGGACGGATTGGCAGAAGACGACTGGAAGGGCTGGGAAAATCTTACTCGCGAGCTTGGGAAGAGAATCCAGCTGGTTGGAGATGATATTTTTGTGACCAATCCCCAGCGTCTTGAAGAGGGTATCAAAAGAGGTATTGCAAATTCCATTCTTATAAAATTTAATCAAATCGGAACTTTGACCGAGACAATAAATACTATTAACCTTGCAAAGGAAGCTGGATATAATACGATTCTTTCTCATCGCTCAGGTGAAACTGAAGATACCTTTCTTGCTGATGCATCTGTTGGATTGGACACAGGACAGATAAAAACAGGTTCTCTGAGTCGGAGTGAGAGAATAGCTAAGTATAATCAACTTTTAAGAATAGAAGAGGAACTCGGGAAGAATGCAGAATATGCTGGCATTTCTGTATTTTCGGATTTCATAAAAAATGAGTGATTCAGAAAAGGAAAAGTGGGAAAAGGAAATTTTAATCCCAAGCCTCAAAAAGAGAAAGGAAAGAAAAGATAAATTTTTCACATCTTCCAATATTGAAATAAAAAGATTATATACTCCAGAAGATATTCCTGATTTTAATTATCATGAAAAACTCGGTTATCCAGGAGCATTCCCCTTTACCCGGGGTGTCCAGGCTACAATGTATAGAGGGAAACTATGGACTATGCGACAATATGCTGGTTTCGGGACTGCAGAGGAATCTAATCGAAGATATAAGTATTTACTTTCCCAGGGTCAAACCGGTCTCTCTGTTGCTTTTGATCTTCCCACCCAGATAGGGCTCGATTCAGATCATCCTCTGGCTCAGGGAGAGGTAGGAAAAGTTGGGGTGGCTGTGGATACTCTTGAGGATATGGAAATTCTATTCAAGGATATTCCCCTTGATAGAGTAAGTGTATCAATGACAATAAATGCAACAGCTTCTATTATTTTTGCAATGTATTTAGCATTAGCTGAGAAAAGGGGAATAATCTGGGATAAATTATCAGGTACCATTCAAAATGATATATTAAAAGAATATGTTGCGCGAGGCACATATATTTTTCCTCTTCAACCTTCTCTTAAACTCACAATTGATATTTTCTCATTTTGTAGAAAATATGTGCCTTCATGGAATTTTATAAGTATAAGTGGTTATCATATAAGAGAAGCAGGAGCTACAGCAGTCCAGGAATTGGCTTTCACTTTTGCAAATGCTATAACTTATGTAGAGGAAGCGATAAAAGAGGGTTTAGAAGTGGATGATTTCGCTCCTCGAATCTCTTTTTTCTTCTCTTCTCATAATAATTTCTTCGAAGAGATTGCAAAATTCAGGGCAGGTCGAAGAATATGGGCTAAAATAATGAAAAATAAATTCAAGGCTAAAAATCCAAATTCTTGTAAATTAAGATTTCATACTCAAACAAGTGGTGTAACGCTTACTGCCCAACAGCCTGATAATAATATTGTTAGAGTTACCATTCAAGCACTTGCTGCAGTTTTAGGTGGGACTCAGTCTCTTCATACAAATGCTCGGGATGAGGCATTAGCTCTTCCATCAGAGGAATCTGCTCAGATTGCTTTAAGAACTCAGCAAATAATTGCCTATGAAAGCGGGGTGGCTGATACAGTAGATCCCCTGGGAGGTTCATATTTTATAGAAGCCCTTACTGACCAAATAGAAAGAGAGGTATGGGATTATTTAAAACAAATTGAGGAAATTGGAGGGATGAGAAAGGCGATAGAATCGGGCTTTATTCAAAAGGAAATTCAGGAGAGTGCATACTCCTTCCAGAAAAAAGTCGAAAAGAAAGAGGAAATTATAGTGGGTGTAAATGAATTTAAATCTGAATTTGAAAAAATCAATTTTGAATTGCATCAGGTTCCTCCAGAAATAGAAATGGCTCAGAAAGAGAGATTGAAGAGAATTAAATCAAAAAGAGATAATAATGCGGTTAAGAAAAAATTAAATAAACTCAAAAAATCAGCTCAAGGAAAAGAAAATTTAATTCCCTATATAATTGATGCAGTAAAAGTCTATGCCACAATAGGAGAAATTACAAATAGTCTGAAAGAAGTTTTTGGTGCCCATAGGCAAACCACTATTTTTTGAGATATGTCATTTCCTCAACATTTATCTCAATCTGAAAATACTATTTTAACTGTTAAAAACTTAAAGACTTATTTCTTTTTAAAAGAAGGAATTCTAAAAGCGGTTAATAATATAAATTTTCAATTACATTCAAATGAGATCTTTGCATTGGTTGGAGAATCTGGTTCAGGAAAAACAATTTTATCTCTTTCTTTAATAAATCTTCTTCCGGAAAAGGCAAAAATAATCGAAGGAGAAATTCTATTTGAGGGGAAAAATCTTGTTAATCTTAAGGAAAAGGATATGACAAGAATAAGGGGAAGAAGGATTTCTATGATTTTTCAGGAACCAATGACAGCTTTGAATCCTGTAATGACAGTGGGTGAGCAAATAATGGAAACAATTAGATATCATTTCCATTTAAGTAGAAAAGAGGCATTTAATGAGATGGTTTCTCTGCTCGAAAAGGTTAAATTCCCGGAACCTGAGAAGAGATATAAAACTTATCCTCATCAATTAAGCGGGGGAATGAGGCAAAGGGTTCTAATTGCAATTGCATTAGCAGGTAAACCTAAAATATTAATAGCAGATGAACCAACAACTGCCCTTGATGTGATTACTGAAAATGAAATAATAGAGCTTCTTTTAGATTTAAAGGAAGAAATGAGTCTCTCTTTAATTTTTATTTCCCATGATATAAGTCTGGTGAGCAAGATCGCGGATAAAATTGGAGTGATGTATGGAGGACAATTAGTAGAAATTGGGGAGAAAGAAAATATAATAAATCAACCAAAACATCCTTATACTATAGCTCTATGGAATTCTCTTCCTGTTTTCTGGAAAAAAAGAAA
>CAZWBN010000016.1:7986-19466 GCA_964632095.1 uncultured Clostridia bacterium
TTAATTTTTTCTATTGCCCTTTCAAGTTCTTTTTCTCCTTTTACAGCTCGACCTATTATGTCAGATTCAAGAAAGTAAAGTTGAGTTTCAAGTAAATTCTTTTTTTGAGTATTTACAAATGCAAGAGCATATAAATCGAGCTGTAAATTTTCTCTTGCTTTTTTATCAGCTTCTTTTTGATTTTTCACTTCAGTAGCTTTAAAATCAATAATTATTGCACCCTCTTTTGTAAAATCTATTCTATCCCATCTTCCAATTAATTTTACACTGTCAAGCTGTAATTTAAATTCTTTTTCAATATAGGTAGGTATGGAGGAAGATTTTTCTTCCCGCTGGTAAAACATGAGCAGAGCTTTTTTACCTGCTTCATATCTCATTTCTTCATGCTCTCTACTCAAATATCCCTCATTAATCCAGTATCTATTATATGCATCAAGTAATTCTTTTTCTGAAATTTTTCTTCCAGCTTTCCTCTGCTTTAGATAAAAGTGTATGACATTATGTAAAACTCTTCCAAAGACAATAGTGTGATGGGGAAGAACAGGAACTCTGAGAATATGTTTGAATTTATATTTTAAAGGACAGGTCAGATAATCCTCAATCTGGAAAAAACTTAAGGTAAGAATTTCTTTTTCAAGAATTAAAGGAGCTCTTTCTTTTTTTTCAACCGGAGCATTCCTTTCAATTTCCTCTAAAGCAGAGGCTTTAATTATTTTATCCGGAGGTTTTGGCAAATCCATAGTCTCAAGAACAAAGGGGCTTATCTTTTTTAGCCTTTTTAAACCATAATCCCTTGCTACTGTAAAGAAAAGCTCATCCTTTGCTCTTGTCATGCCCACATAAAAGAGCCTTCTTTCTTCCTCCATATAATTTTCCCTTTCGGGTAAATTTTCTTTTATCAAGTCCTTTGGAATTGGGATTTTTTCCCTTCTTTCTCTACCAGGAAAACGGTCAGCTATCAAACTTACCATAAAAACTACAGGGAATTCGAGTCCTTTTGCTTTATGAACTGTTAAGATATTAACTGCATCCTCATCAAGTTCTGCTTCAGCAGTAGATGGATTATCCCCCACTTCTTGGAGTAATTCCAGGTGTTTGGCAAATGACCAAAGATTATCGTGTTCGGTGAGTTCACTAAAATTTTTAACCTTCTGAAAGAATAAGGCAATATTTCTAATTTTAGCTTCTGAACGGGCTGAGCTTTCTTCTACAAGTCTTTTTAGATATCCTGTTTTTTGTAGAAATTCATACAAAACCCTTCCTGCGCTTTCTGAAGATAATTTTACAAAATATTCTAAATCTTGGTAGATTTTTCTGATTGTTACTTCTGATTCAGGAGAAATTTCAATTGGAAGCTTTTCAACAGCTATTTTTTTAAAAACTTCATGAAGAGATTTATTTTTCTTGTCAGCATAATTTGAAATTTTTGTTAAATCATATGGATTTGTTTGATAGACTTCTGATAAAGCCAAATAATAAAGGCTTTTACTATCCTCAAAATCTGTAACGGATTTAATAAATGAAACTAAAATTTTAATTTCAGGTTGTGAGTATAATCCCCGACTGCCAGAAAATCTGTATGGAATCTGTTTCATATTTAAAGCTCTCATATAGGGATCAGCATCAGCATTTTTCCTTACAAGAATGGCGATGTCACTATATTTATATCCCTGAGTATATTTTTCCTCTATAATTTTTGCCACTGTATCTGCCTCATTTGATAAAGTATCAAACACAAGGAGATTAATGGGTTTTAATGAGGGTTTATCATTTCTTACTGCCTCTAAAATCTTTTTTATTTTGTATTTATATTCAAGTCTGTTTGGATTATTGTATTGAATTAATCTATAGGCTGAATCAAGTATGGGCTGAACTGAACGGTAATTTTTTGTAAGAATTATTTTTTTTCCGTCAGGATAAACTTCCATAAAATTTAAAATATTTGTTATTGCAGCACCTCTAAATTTATAAATACTCTGGTCATCATCTCCCACGACTGTAAGATTCCTATGTTTTCCAGCTAAAAGCTGAAGTAATTGAAATTGAATGTAATTTGTATCCTGAAATTCATCAACCAGTATATATCTATATTTTTCCTGAAATTCTTTAAGGATAGAGGGTCGAGTTCGAAAAAGTTTAACAACCAGGCAAACCTGATCCTCGAAATCGATTTTTCCCTCTTCTTTAAGTAAATTTTGATAGGTAGCATACACCTTCGCCACTTCAAGATGTTTTAATGCATTTTCCCTTTCAATTTCATCCTTTGCATTTTTATATAATTTTTCAGCATATAAAAGATATTCTTCAGGCTGAATATCTTCTTGTTTTAATCTCTTTATTGCCTCAACCAATTCTTCAATATGTTTTGTCGGATTACTTAAAGGTCTGTAATAATCGAGGGGAAATTTAAAAAGATTTTCTCGGAAGAATATTAATTGTTCAACATCATCCAGGAGTTTGAAATTCGAGGGGTATCCGAGTTCAATAGCATAATCTCTCAAGACTTTCTCTCCAAAAGAATTAAAAGTGCTTATTTCTACAAAAGAGTAGGAATATGGTATAAGAATGTCTACCCTTTCCTCCATTTCAGAAGCTGCTTTTTCAGTGAAGGTAACCGCTAATATTTCCTCTGGTCTTGCTTTTTTAGAAGCAATTAAATAAGCGATTCTATGTGTTAAAACTTTTGTCTTACCTGTTCCCGCGCCTGCGATAATTAATAAAGGTCCTTCTCCATGAGTTACAGCTTTCCTTTGTTCGGGATTTAATTCATCGAGTAATTGTTTATATACAGGATGGGTTTTTACTTCCATAATATTTTTATTTAAATACTATGACTGTTTCATCTGGCTTAATAAGCCATAACTTAATTCTTGCTTCTTCTTCAACAGCTTGGGGATTATTTTCTAATTGTTTTAATTCTTCTTCTAATTGTTCTTTTTCTTTTTTCAGCAATTCAATTTCTTTTTGCAGATTTTTGTATTCCTTACGAAGTTTATATATTTCAATTAGTCCTTTTTCTCCGAAAAAAGAGGTAATAATGAAAATAAGGATGAAAAATCCGATTATAGTAATAAAAATTTTATTTTTGAACGAAGCCTTTTTCTTTTTCCTCATGTTGATATTTGCTTGTATCCAAGATTTATAATTTCTTCTACTTTCTTTTCAGAATTTGACTCTGCATAACATCTGATTATGGGCTCTGTTCCTGAAAAGCGAAGAAGGCACCAATCTCCATTTTCCAGAATTAATTTTATACCGTCTATTTTTTCTATTGAAACCACTCTTCTTCCATTTAAATGAGAGGGAGGATTCTTAATCAGTTGCTCAAGAGATTCTTTTGTATGGGGAGTTAATTTAAAATTTTTATGGAAATTAATTCTACAGCCGTATTTTGAGAATAAATCCTTGAGCTGAGCTTTCAGGCTCTTTTTCTTGGAGGCTATCATTTCCGCAACCAACAAACCAACTAATATGCCATCTTTGTTCGGCAGATGGTCTTTTATCGTTACACATGCACTTTCTTCTCCTCCAAGAATTACATCCTTTTTTCTAAGAAAATAATCTGCTATATATTTAAAACCCACTGGGGTTTCATATACTTCCAAGCCATAATTTTTAGCTATTCTATCAATTAAATGAGTTGTGGCTACAGAACGAACAACGCTTCCTCTCCAGCCTCTTTTTTCAATCAGATATTCTAATAAAAGAGCAATAATATGATTCGGAGATATAAAAGCCCCTCCTTCATCAATTATCCCAAATCGGTCACCATCAGCATCAGTTGCAATACCCAAATTAAATTTATATTTTTTAACCAATTTTTTTAGTTCCCCAAGGTTTTCCTCGGTACAAGAAGGAACTATCCCTCCAAAACAGGGGTCAATGTACCCATGAATTTCTTTTACTTTACATCCATTTTCTTCGAGTATTTCATCCAAATATTCTCGACTTGCTCCATACAATGGGTCAACTGCAATTTTAATTCCTGAATTTCTTATTAAATCGAAATCAATTTTTTCCTGAAGGAAAGTTAAATAGCTTGGTTGTAAATCAATTTCTTCAATCTTTTCTGCTTTCGGGTAATAAGGGCAATAACCTTCTTCTTGTTTTAAATTAAAGATTTCCTTTTCTATCTCGGTGGTAATTTCATCGGGAGCAGGTGCCCCTTTTTCAGTAAATATATGGAGTCCATTATATTCTGGGGGATTGTGAGAAGCCGTAAAATTTATTCCTCCTTGAGCTTTTCTTCTAATTATTTCATAAGATAAAGCTTGTGAAGGAGCATCCCTTTTTGAGAATAAAACTTTTATCTGACAATGAGAAAGCACTTTAGCTGCTTCTCTCGCAAATCTTTCGGAGAGAAAACGAGTGTCATAGTTGATAATAATGCTTATCGGTTTGCTTATATATTTTTTTTTCAGATAATTTGCTATACCCTGAACAGCAAATCTAACATTTTGAAAAGTGAAATCTTCCCCCATTATACCCCGCCACCCTGATGTCCCAAATTTAATCATGATTAACCTTTTTATAAGGGTAGCATAATCTAAATTCAAAAGCAAGATGATAATCCTAAACTTTACTCTTATTAATTCCCATAGTAATATATTAAGATGGCTTTATCTCTTTCAACAAGCTGGTTCCGACTTAATGAATATAATCCTGAAAGACTGGTAAATGAATTAATAGAATTAGAAATAAACACAATAGAACTCCAATATAGAATTCCTGCGAATTTCTGGGAAAAACTTAAACCTCTCCTTATAAAAGAAGGAATAAAAATAAGCAGCATCCACAACTTTTTCCCTGTTCCTGAAATTCTGGAAAAAGGAAGCGGAGATGCTTTTCTCTTGACTTCTCTGGATGAAAATGAATTTAAACTCGCCTTAAAATATAGCTCTCGCACACTTGAAATTGCTTCAGAAACAGGAGCTTCCGCAGTAGTGTTTCATACAGGAAATGTCCCGGTTTCAGCTGAAAAAAAGGATTTGGTTTTTAAATTTTTTGATGAAGAGAAAAAAGATAAAGCAAAAAAAATATTAAATAATCTAATGGATGAAAGAAAAAAGAAGAGCAGATTATATCTTGATAGACTTTTAAAAGCCCTTGAGCATTTAATAAAAGTTGCAGAAAAAGAGAATGTAAAAATCGGGATAGAAAATAGATATTTTCCTAATGAAATTCCTCTACCTGAAGAACTTGAAGAAATTCTTAAAAAGTTTCAGGATGCACCTCTTGGCTATTGGCACGACTTTGGACATGCCCATCATCTTGAAATCCTTGGTCTCGTTCCTCATAGAGAATGGTTAGAAAAATTCAAAAGCTTTCTCATAGGAGTACATTTGCACGATGCAAAAGGAAGAGATGACCATTTAGCACCTGGAACAGGAGATATTGATTTTTATGAATTACGGAAATTATTGCCTCAAGAGGAAAAAATAATTAAAGTTGTTGAAGTGCACCCAGAAGTCAAAAAAGAAGAATTGCTCCAAAGTTTTGAATTTTTGAAACGAGCAGGATTAAATTAAAAATCAAATTTCTGTTTTAACTTGCCAAATTTTAAGCTATAATACCCAAAGATAATAAAAAAGAAACTTTTTTAAAACAAAAGAAGTTCTTTTTTATGGAGAATACTTTGGAGGAAAAAAGTGAAAAAAGAACAATTTAACAAAATCATTATTTTAGTCTTTTTCTTAATTAATTTTTTAATTGTTAACCTCTTTGCTGATGGATTCATCATTCCAAAGCCAGTGCCTGGTGTAGAGATTCCACCTTTAACCGTGAAATATCATCGTGTCAGTGTAAAAATTGTCAATCAAACTGCTAAAACTACTATTGACCAGGTCTTTATAAACAATTATTCAAGGGACATTGAAGGAATTTTTATATTTCCTTTACCCGAGGACGCAGCTCTTTCTGAATTCTCAATGTATGTTGGAGATAAGGAAGTAAAAGGCGAGATTCTTGATAAGGATAAAGCAAGACGCATTTATGAAGATATTGTGCGAAAATTAAAGGACCCTGCTCTTCTTGAGTACATCGGGCGGAATATGTTTCGAGCAAGAGTCTACCCTATTCCTGCCCATGGTGAGAAAAGAATAAAGCTTTCCTATACAGAGATATTAAAGGCAGAAAAAAATCTCATAAAATATGTCTATCCCTTAAATACAGAAAGATTTTCCTTTCATCCTATAAAGGAAGTAACAATATCTGTGAAAATTGAATCAAAATTCCCAATTGCTAATGTTTACTCACCTTCCCATAAGGTATCAATTAGAAAAGAAGGAAAAAATGTGGTTAGGGTAAGTTTTGAGGGTAAGAATATCAAACCGGACAAAGACTTTGTTTTGTATTACTCGGTCTCTCGCGATGAAATTGGACTTTCCTTTACGAATTATGAGTCCCAAGATGGAAATTATTTTATGCTTTTAGCATCCCCTTCTTATGTAAAGAAAAAGGAAAAATTGTTGAATAAAAATCTGATTTTTGTTTTGGATAGCTCTGGAAGTATGAGTGGGAAAAAGATTAAACAGGCAAAAGAAGCGGTTCGTTTTATAATAAATCATCTCCATGAGAAAGATAAATTTTCCCTTATAGATTTCGATGATGGAGTAAATTTATTTTCTTCAGAACTCCTTATTGCTAATCCTAAAAATAAAGAAAAAGCATTAAAATTCGTTGAGGAAATTGAAGATTCAGGAGGAACGAACATAAATGAGGCTTTACTTGAGGCTTTAAAACTGGTGGAATCCGGGGAAAGACCAAATTATATTCTTTTCCTCACAGATGGTCTTCCTACAGTGGGTGTAACCCGGACCGGGGATATATTGAAAAATATTAAAAACGCTAATAAATTCAAAGCTCGTATTTTTGTTTTTGGTGTAGGATATGATGTCAATACAGAACTTCTGGATAAAATTTCATCCCAGAATTTTGGAACATCTATTTATGTGGATGAAAACGAAGATATTGAAATTGCAGTTTCAAATTATTATGAAAAGATATCCTCGCCTGTTCTTTCAGATTTAGAGATTAGTTTTAAAGGGATAAAAACAAAAGAGATTTATCCAAGAATTTTACCCGATTTGTTTAAAGGCTCTCAACTTATACTGGTTGGGAAATATGAAGGCAATGGACCTGTAACTGTAACATTATCAGGAAAGGTTGGAAAAAGGGAAAAGAAATTCTCCCTTAAGAATCAAAAATTGACAAAAGAAAAAACATATAATTTTCTTCCAAGATTATGGGCGATGAGAAGAATTGGATATCTTTTAGAAGAAATCCGCCTTCATGGTGAGAATAAAGAACTTGTGGAGGAAATAAAAAAGCTGGGAATAAAATATGGAATCGTGACTCCTTATACCTCTTTCCTTGTTACAGAAGAAGAAAGACAAACCCTTAATTTAGCTGCGCCTGAAGTAGAAGAAGCATTTTTTGCCCGTAAAGTTACAGGTGCGGGTGCAGTGAAAATGGCAAAAGGTACAAAAGAACTCATGTCCGTTGCTCAGGTGCCTCAATTTATCTATCAGAAAATTAAATATAAAGAAGATAAGACTTTCTATTTAAAAAATGGATACTGGGTAGACAGTGAATATAAAGAAGGAAGTCCTGTAAAAGAAATTCGATTTAATTCAGATGAATATTTCCGTCTGCTTGCTGAAAAGCCAGGTCTTGCTAAATATCTTTCTATAGCGGTAAAGGTCATTGTGAATTATAAAGGTGTGAATTACAAAATAGTTACTGAGTAAAACACGAATATTGAACACTCCATTAGATTGACAGAAAAATCAATAATTGATAAATATTTTAAATGAAGTGCGCCTGTAGCTCAGGGGATAGAGCGTCGGACTCCGGATCCGAAGGTCAGAGGTTCGAATCCTCTTAGGCGCACTTTAATATCTTTCAGAAGCGCATGAGTTTCAGATTTCCCTTTGATTGTTTTTTTTGCTTAAATTGATTTTTTTAAAAGAATAAATCATTCACTTTTTAGAGCCCATAGCCAGAAAGGTCTATAGATTACTTTTTTATTATTTATTTTTTCCTCACCCAGAAAATCCTTTGTTATAATAAGTCCTTTTTTAAGTTTGAATTCATCCATTGCTTTTAAAAGAGCTTTTATCTCTCTTTTTTTGGTTTTTTCCTCTTCAATGTTATAACAAACTTGAATTAATTCCACGGGTTTAAAATTTTCCAGGATCACAAAATCAACTTCTTCGCCTCTTTCATTTTTCCAATAAAAGATATTTTCTTTTCTTCTTAAAAGCTCCATAAAAACCGCATTTTCAAGTAAATTACCATAATCTCTTTTCAATCTAAAGATGCCTAAATTAACAATTCCTGTATCAACACAGTATATTTTTTTTGGATATTGCATTCTATCTTTTAATTTATAGGAAAATATCTCAACAGGGTAAATAAGAAAAGCATTCTGAGCATACTCTAAGTATTCTAAGGCTGTATTTTTAGAAAGTTTGAACCCTATACTTCGCATAAAATTAATTGTATTTTTTAAACTCATAAGTGACCCAATTTGTCTGAATGTAAGCCTAAGAAATATTTCAAATTCCTCGATCTTTCTGACCGAAAATTTTTCGACCATATCCCTATAGAAAATAGTGAGGAAATAACTTGACAATACTTCTTTTTTATCTTTAGAAAGCACAACCTCTGGAAACCCCCCATATTCCAAATATTCATTAAAAAGATACATTAATTCGTCGTGCTTAGAGTATTTCAATTCTCTCATATCGAGAGTAAAATCTCTGAATCTTAAAAATTCTCTAAAACTTAAAGGAAAAATAATTTTAGATATAACTCTCCCAGCTAATTTAGAAGGTAAATTTTTAATAGTAAGTTCTTTTGATGAGCCCGTAAAAATTATCCTTGCAATTCTACGATCTATAAAACTCCTCAAATATTTTTCCCATTCAGGAATTAATTGGACCTCATCAAGTAAAAACCAAATAGGTGACTCTTTATTTATTGGAAAATTCTGTTTTAATACAGAAAATAGATTTTTCAATTCATTTCCATTTAAAGGCAAAAGCCTATCATCTTCAAAATTTATATATACTACATTATAAACAGGATAAAGTTTCCGCAATTTTTCAGCCATTTCAAAAAGGACGAATGTTTTTCCGCTCCTTCTAACCCCAGCAATTGCCATTCCCATTCCTTCGGGAAAATCAAAAGTTACAATATCTCTTTTAATTAAATTAACTATTTTCGAAGAAAACCACTCATCTAAAAATAATTTTAATTTATCCATAGCAAAGTAAAGTTACAATTTTTTCGTTAAATTGTCAAGTATACTTAACAATTTTTATGCAAAATTACTAAATATATTTAACGATATTGCAATTTTTAGTTAGTAGTTTTTTCCTGCCATTTTTTAATAAGATTTACTTAGATTTAACAAACTCTGCGTACTATTTGCGTGCCATTATATATTAAGTCTATAAAGTCGAATATGATTGATGGATTACAACTATATTTTAAAAATCCAAAATCTAAATCCCAAAAAGCAGAGAAGTAAGAGCGTCGGACTCCGGATCCGAAGGTCAGAGGTTCGAATCCTCTTAGGCGCACTTTAATTTATTGATGATCAATAATTATTTTTCGTCCCTGCTTATTCAAATTTTAGTTTGTTTATTAAAAAGATGTTGACAAAGATTAAATTGTCCAATATAATGGATTATGGTTCAAAATATTGGACAATAGAAAAATATTATGAACAAATACCAAAATATTTTATTTGCGACTAACACACAGAAAGTCTTAAATTTTTTTCTTGACCATCCAGGAAAAGAATTTGTAGAAAGAGAAGTTCGTAAAGCTGTAAGAATTAGTAAGTCAGGAGCTAATTATGCATTAAGAGAGCTTGTTCGAGGAAATTTTATTTTTAGGTATAAAAAAGGGAAAATACATTTATATTCTTTAAATTATAAAAATCCTGTAGTGAAACAGTTGAAAGTATTAAAAATTATAACTTATATTCAACCAATTATTAAAAAATTACAAAAATTGTCTTCTAAAGTAATATTATTTGGAAGTTCATCTCGAGGAGAAGATATTGAAGATAGTGATATAGATTTATTCATAGTTAGCAATAGTAAAAAGGAAGAAATAGAAGCTCAAATTAATAAGTCAAGATTAAAGAGGAAACTGCAAATAATGGTTCGTACAGAATTAGGAGAAATTGAGCTTAAAGACAAAGACCCAACCTTTTATGAGCAGATTCAAAGAGGGATTATTTTATGGCAAAAGGAATAAAAAATCCTGAATTTTTAGAGTGTTTCAGCAAAAAATAAAATAAGAAAGTTCTCACAAGGAAAAACATTAGTTATGAAAGAACTAAATATAGCCAGACAAGACCTCTTAGCAGCGAAAGAGTCATTTAATAGGAATAGTTTTAAATGGGCTACAATTCAAGCTTATTATTCAATGTTTCATTCAGCAAGAGCGCTTTTATATGGTAAGAATTATCGAGAAAAAAGCCATTATTGTCTTATTGTAGCTTTGAAAGCTCTTTATGTGGAGACGAAGAAATTACCCATTAATTTTATTGAAGCATTACAAAAAGGGAAAAATTTGCGAGAGAATGCTGATTATTACGATGAGTGGTCTCAATTAGGGGCAGAAAACATGATAAATTTAGCTGAAGAATTTTTACAAAAAACTCATGAAATTTTAAAAGGCGAGCAATAGATAGATTGAGCAAAAAGTAAATTTTGCGCTTGTAGCTCAGGGGATAGAGCGTCAAACTCCGGATCCGGAGGTCAGAGGTTCGAATCCTTTTAGACGCACTATATCTTTTACTATGAAGGGAAATTTCGGTTATCTTTAAAGAAGGGTTTTCTTATTTTGCTCTCCAATTCTCAATATTTAACCCTTTTATTCTTTTAAAATGCTCAACATTATTAGTTACAAGAGTAGCTTCATTCTCAAGGGTTAAACAACCTATAAGAATATCTGCGTCGTCAAGTCCTATTCCTCTATTTTCAAGTTCGGCTTTTATCTTACCGTAAAGGAGAGGAGTTTTTTTAGAGAAATTTATAATCTCTATTTTACTGCATAAATCATTAATGACTTTTAAATTATCCTCTACTCTATCGGACTTAAAAACTCCATAATAAAGTTCACATTGAGTTATCACAGTAAGTGAAATTCTCTCCATTCCCACATCAAGAATTTTTTGCTCGATTTTTTTATCTCCCCTTAACCAAAAGATACAAATATCAGTATCAAGAACATATTTAATCAATTTTCTCTCCCGCAAAATCTTTAATCTCCTCTCTTTTACTTCCTAACCATCTTCTATGAGATTTTATGTCAGATATTATCTCCTCAGGGCTTCTTTGGTCTTTCCATTTGCCACAGAAACCTGTTTCTTTTAACTCACTTTTTCTATTTTGAGCTAAATAATTAGTAATCAAGTTAATAATTATCTCTTTAATTGTCTTCTTATTCAGAGCAGCATT
>CAZWBN010000017.1:0-15944 GCA_964632095.1 uncultured Clostridia bacterium
TACCCAATAAAGCGAATTTTGTCAAGTATACGCGTTAGATCATAAAAAATGTCACCGAAAGTGATAAAATTTCTCCCTGGTTATTCATTCAAGGGAGGAGAGAGAAAGTGCCGATTAAAGCAGATTATACTTTTTCATTATGAGAGGCACAATGAAAAGGGGTATCCATTTGGTTTAAGGAGGATGAGATACCGATTGAGGCGAGGATTTTTGCAGGGAGGGATGCTTTCCTCTCTATCCCTGTTTCAAAATTTAAAGAGGAAAGAGATAGAATAGAAATAAATCTCCAGGCAGGATGAAAAATTAAAAATTTAAATTATAAGTGTTTTTCACTTCTTAAATTCTTATTATGCTTTTATAATTTTGCTTCTTTTTATTTTAGAAGTTGCATTTCTCGTGTCAATTACCAATTTGCTATTTTTGACAATCCAGTTGTAATCATAGCATGAGTGGTTAGTTATTATAACAATACAATCGTATTCTTTTAAATTTTTTTCATTGAGTTCTATGCTTTTCATGTTAAGATGGGGATATTTTCTCATGCCTGAAAAACTTGATATGTAAGGGTCGTGATAATCCACATGAGCACCTTTATTTTGAAGAATATTAATTACTTCAACCCCGGGAGATTCTCTAATATCATCAGTATCTTTTTTGTATGCAACTCCCAGTATTAAAATTTTTGAATCTTTAAGGCACTTTCTCCTTTCATTAAGAGCATCTATAATTTTAGAGACAACATAATTTGGCATATTTGTATTTATTTCTCCTGCAAGTTCTATGAAATGTGTTCTGAAATTAAATTCCTTTGCTTTCCACGAGAGATAAAATGGGTCAATAGGAATACAATGACCTCCCAGCCCTGGTCCTGGATAAAAAGGCATAAAGCCAAAAGGTTTTGTTGATGCTGCTTCAATCACCTCCCAGATATCTATTCCCATTTTATTCGCAAGCATTTTTAACTCATTAACAAGTGCAATATTAACTGCTCTAAATATGTTTTCAAGAAGTTTGGTGAATTCAGCTATTTCAGGTGAGGACACTATCACTACTTTATCAACAATCTGTTCGTAAAGGGTTTTTCCAATCTCAGTACATGCAGGAGTAATTCCTCCAATTACTTTTGGGATATTTTTAGTATTGTATTTTGGGTTTCCTGGGTCCTCTCTTTCAGGTGAGAAAATAAGAAAAAAATCTTTTCCAACTTCTAATCCCTTTCCCTCAAATTTTGGGAGAAGTATTTCTCTTGTTGTTCCGGGATAGGTTGTGCTTTCCAATGAAATAAGCTGACCTTTTCTCAAATATTTTGCAATTTTATCAGAGGTTTTTTCAACATAGGTTAGATTAGGTTCCTTTTTTTCATTTAATGGAGTGGGGACACATATTATTATACAATCTATTTCCTTAAGCGCAGAGTAATCAGATGTTGCTTTAAAACTGTTTTTATCCAATAAATTCTTAATCTTTTCGGATGGAATATGTTTAATATAGCTTTTCCCTTTATTTAATTTTTTCACTTTATTTTCATCAATGTCAAAACCGATAATTTTGAAATTTTCCTCGCCGAATCTGAGAACGAGGGGAAGACCAACATAGCCAAGCCCTATTACTCCAATCTTCGCTTCCCGGTTTCTTATCTTTCTAATTATATTTTTTATATTTTCCATCTCTGCGAATGCATCCTTTCTTGCAATTATTCTATTAAACATAAAATAAATGTCAAGAGAATTTATTATTTGACAATATTATTCGCTTTAATAATAATTTGAAATGTGAGATTTTTAAAAGTTTTTATAAATTCCTTAATTGTTGGTCTCATATTTGGAATTCTTCTTACTTTGTTAACCCTTGACCTAAACCTGGATTTAAATTTAAATCTAATTTTAATTTTGAAATTATCTTTTATTAATTTTCTAATTTATGGGTCAATAATCATATTGTTTTCAATTATAATTTTTTACACTTATAATTTTTTTTCAGCTCATGAAATAAAAATTTCTTTTTTATCCCTGGATTATTTGATAATTTCTTTTTCTCTACTTTCTCTTTTATTTGCTCAGCTACTCTGGTCAAATTTTAAATATTTTTATTATTTTTTCCCTGAAAATATCTCTGGAATTATGAAAAAACAATTTATAATAATTCTTTCTTTAGGAATTATTGGCTTGATATTGTATCTTTTTTATTACTATTATCGCAAAAAAATACTGGTGATAATTTACTTTATATTATTTATATTCTTTATCCCCTACCTTTTTATGTTAAGGATGAATTATAGTTATTCAGTTTCAGCAAAAGAAGTCTCTATTCTAAATCCCCTTAAATTAACAAAAAGAGTGAATATTTTATGTATGGAAGGACTGAGTTTGGAATTCCTTGTTCCTCTTGTTTCTGAAGGAAAACTTCCAAATTTTAATTGGATAATGGAAAATGGCACCTGGGGAATATTGAAAAGTTTGACCCCTTGTGAACCTATTATCTATTATAATTCATTTTTAACTGGAAAATATCCTTCAAAACATTTTATTTTTTCAAATTATTCGTATACCTTATATAAAATAGACACTCCATTTCTGGTCTTACCTCGGTATTTATTTATGCACCAGCTTAAGAGAATAAGTTTATTAAAAATCTCTAATATTTCTCACCATAAAAATATTACTAAAAATCTTATTGATATTCTAAAAGAAAATAAAAATTCTATTATAAATTTGTCTTGGCCTGAGGAAATTAATTATAAAAATATCGAAAATATTAGCGAAATACCTCCAATTTTTGGAGATTTGGAAAAGGATAATTCTTACTTAGGGAAATTAATTAAGAAGATATTAATAAAAGATTTGATTAAAGAAGAACAAGCATTGAAATTGAAAGAGAAAATTAATCCGGATTTATTTTTTCTTTCCCTTAATGGTCTTAAAGAAATAGTTATCCATTTTTATAAGTACAGCAGACCAGAATTTTTTGGAAATGTTTCCCATGAGGATATTATCAAATATGGAAAGGTGATTGAAAAATATTATTTATTTTATGACCAGATTATAGGTAAATATCTATCATCCCTTCGAGATAATGAATTATTGATAATTTTTTCTCCTCATGGTATTGAACCCCTTCCCCTCTGGAAGAGATTCTTAAATTGGATAGTTAATATTAAAGGTATTTCCGCCCATTATGAGAATGCACCTGAAGGTGTTATCTTTTTTTATGGAGTAGATATCGAGAGAGGTAAAAATATAGAAGATGTAAGATTAATAGATATTATTCCAACTGTTCTCTATTATTATGGATTTCCAATTGGAAAAGACATGGATGGGACAGTAATAAAATCAATTTTTAAGGAAGAATTTCGTTCCGAAAATCCTATTATGTTTATTTCATCTTATGATGAAATCTCGATTAAATGATATTATTTTATAATTTTAAAAATTCTTTTCCATCTTGCTTTCGGAATGAAATTAACTAATTTTTTTATTCTGTCCAGAATGCCTGTTTTCAAATAAGCCCCTCTTTCCGCCTCATAAGAAAAATAAATTAACCAGGGTTTTCCTTTAACATAGGAACGGGGAAGGAAGCCCCAGAATCTACTGTCGAGGCTATTGTCTCTATTATCTCCGAGTACAAATATATGCCCTTTTGGGACAGTAATGGGACCGTAATTATCTCTCAAAATAGACTGATAAAAATTGTATTCTTCCTTTGAATAAATAGTCTCATCCGTGTGAATTTTATAAGGTTCTTTTAAGGGCTGGTTGTTTACATAGACCTGTTTATTTTTAATTTCAACTTTCTCTCCTTCTAAAGCAATAACTCTTTTAACAAAATCTTTTGATAAATCTCTCGGATATTTAAATACTACGATGTCCTTTCTTTTTACCTCTTTAATAGGAAGAATTTTCTTTTCCCAGGACCAGATATGGGGAGCATAAATGAATTTATTGACGAGAAGAAAATCTCCAATCAAAAGGGTATTTTCCATTGAGCCAGTTGGGATTTGGAAAGCCTGTACCACAAATGTCATAACAAAGAAAACATATACAGCGGTTTCGACAATTAATTCAAAATATTCTCTTATTACTCCCTTTTCCCTTTTTCTTTTCTTTTTCTCTTTCTTCATTTTGTCACCTTAAATAAGAAAAGATAAACCTAAAATTATTGAAAAAGAAAAGTTTATTAATATTGTTGTTTTAACTGAGGAAAGGAATTTTTTCCAGTTACCTAAGTTTTTCCTGCCCAACTTATAACTTATCCAAGCTAATGGAAAGGTGATGAAAACAATGAAGGAAATTAAAGGAAAAGTCTTAAGAGCAATTCCTATACAGACAGTTAGATAGCATAAACAGAAAAGGAAGAAATAAATATTTAAAGCTTTTTTTCTGCCAAAAATTATAACAAGTGTTTTTCTTCCCACTCCTCTATCTGCTTCTTCGTCGGCAAATTCATTTATTAAGAGAACTAAGGTAGTCAAAATCCCTGGAGGAATGGATAAGATAAAAATCCATGGAGATATTTTTTGTGCCTGGACATAATAAGAACCTATTACCATTAATGGACCCCATGCTAAGAAAATACCTAATTCTCCAAGTCCTTTATAAACTAAATTTAACGGAGGCGAATTATAGCCATATACTAATAATAATCCAATTATTCCAATTAATAGAATAATATTTCCTTTAGTTATATAATTCAAATACAGACCGATTCCAGCTCCCAATGATGCTAACACGAAGGAGATTATTAAAGCTTCCTTTGGCTTAATAAAACCATCCAAAATCATTCTACTTCCACCTGAGAAAGGCTGAGTTGCACTTTTATTAAGAATATCAGTTCCCCTAATGTAATCAAAATAGTCATTTGCTACATTACAGGCTAAATGGAGAAACGAGGTTCCTAATAGAGTGAGTATGAATAACCCTATATTAAAAGTATTAGCATGAAATAAAGCAAAACTTGCTCCCACAAAGACCGATGCAATAGTTACAGTTAAAAAAGGAATTCTCATTAAAAGCAGAATAGCTTTTAGTTTACTCATTTTTTGTAAGTTATTATTATAACTCTTTATAATTATAAATCAATTGTAAAATTCGAGTTGCAATTTTTTTTATTCTGGATTTTAATTAAAGAAGAATGAAATTTATCATATTTGGATACCCAAAAACAGGAAAGACGACTTTTTTTAATCTTCTCACCGGAGCTACAATTGAAGTTAAGAAATTTGAGGAAAAGGAAGAAGCTCCTCATATTAGAACTTGCAGTGTTCCAGATAATAGATTGGATGAAATTTCAAAGCTTTTTCCTGAAAAGAAAAAGATATATTCATCCATTGATGTAATGGATGTAGCAGGTCTTTCATGGGGTAAAGTGAAAAGCAGTGCTTATTTAAATCTATTAAGAACAGCGGATGGATTGACTCATGTAGTCCGGGCGTTCAAGGACCCTGAAATAATACATCCCCAAGGTTCTATTGACCCTAAAAGAGATATAAAGAACATGGAGGAAGAATTAATACTCTCTGATTTGGTAGTTGTGGAATCAAGATTAGAAAAAATTGAGCATGACCTGAAGAGAAAAAAAGACCCTGAAGAGGAGAAGGAAAGGGGATTATTAGAGAAGATAAAAAGAGCATTGGATAAAGGCATAGCAATTCGGGAGATAGAACTGAGTGCAGATGAGGAAAGGAAAATTCGTGGATTTACTTTTCTTACTCAGAAACCTTTAATTCATCTTGTAAATTTGGATGAAAAGGATATTCATCTTTTAGAATCTCCGGAGAGTTTTTATCCCTCGCCCAAGAAAGGTGTCAGATGCCTGTGCTTTTGCGGGAAAATTGAAAAAGAGATTTCTGAATTAGAAAATGAAGAGAGAGAATTATTTTTAAAGGAATATGGCTTAAAGGAGTTCAGCATAAAGAGGTTCTTGAAGGCGTCTTACGAACTTTTGGATTTAATTTCATTTTTTACAATCGGGAAAGATGAAGTTAAAGCTTGGATGATTAAGAGAGGAACAGGTGCATATGAAGGCGCTGGCATTATACATACTGATATTCAGAAAGGTTTTATAAAAGCTGAAGTAATGCGATGGGAAGATTTAGTAAACGCAGGCTCATTAAAAAATGCAAGGGAAAAGGGAATAGTGCGTTTAGAAGGGAAAGATTATAAAATTCAAGACGGAGATGTAATATACTTTAGATTCAGTAAGTAATGAATTTCAAAATAATTGCTAAAGATAAAAATTCTAAAGCAAGGGTAGGAATCATAGCCACTCCCCATGGAGAGGTTGAAACCCCTGCTTTTATGCCTGTGGGAAGCCAAGGCACAGTCAAAGCTCTTACTCATCAGCAATTAATTGATTTAGGTGTTCAGATTCTTCTTTCTAATACTTATCATCTTTTTTTAAGACCAGGAATTGAAATAATAAAAAAATTTGGGGGTCTTCATTCGTTTATTTCCTGGAAGAAGCCGATTTTAACTGATAGTGGTGGTTTTCAAATTTATAGCCTGTCACCCCTTGCAAAAGTCAATGAGGAAGGTGTTTCATTTAATTCTCATTTGGATGGGGCTAAAATTTTCTTAACACCAGAAAAAGTTATTGAAATTCAAATTGTTTTCCAATCGGATATTATGATGCCATTAGACTATTTTTTACCCTATCCTTCTTCATTTGAGGCATTAAAGGAAGCAGTGAGAATAACTTCTTTATGGGCGAAAAGGTCGAAAAATTACTTTAATTCCAAGCATGTTGAATTACAGCAACTATGGGGAATAGTTCAGGGAGGGACTTATTGGGAATTAAGAAAAAAAAGTGTAGAAGATTTACTAAAGCTTGAAATGGATGGTTATGCAATAGGAGGTTTGTGCCTTGGTGAACCAAAATCACTGATGTTTGGGATAATTGAGAAATGTACATCAAGTTTACCTGAAAATAAGCCAAGATATTTAATGGGAGCAGGCTATATAGAAGATATCCTTCAAGCAATTGAACTTGGGATAGATATATTTGATTGCGTTATACCAACTCGGAATGCAAGAACCGGCACTCTTTTTACATCAAAGGGAAGATTGGTTATTAAAAATGCAAAATATAAAGATGACCCGAGACCACTCGATGAGAATTGCAATTGCTATACATGCAGAAATTTTTCAAGAGCATATTTAAGACATTTATATGAAAGAGGTGAAATTACATCAGCAATATTAAACACAATTCATAATCTTTATTTTTATCTTGACATATTCAAAAAAATTAGGCAATCTATAAGACTAAATTCTTTTAAAAAATTTAAAAATGAGGTATTAAATAATTTAAAGGAGAGTGAAAATCTATGATTTTATTTAATTTATTTTTATTTCAAGCTCAACAAGCTCCTTCGCGGGGTGGAAATTTCTTTACTGCTTTGATTCCATTCATTCTTATTTTTCTGATTTTCTATTTTTTGATAATATGGCCAGCCCGGAAAAGACAGAAAAAACATAGAGAGATGGTTGAACAACTCCAGCCCGGAGATAAAGTAATAACTTCGGGTGGGATATATGGAACTGTTATGGGGGTAAAAGAAGATAGGATAGAATTGAAAATATCATCTAATGTTAAAATAGAAATTGCAAAAAACGCTGTTGCAGCAATTCTAACTCCAAAAGCGAGGAAATGATCACCTTGAAAACTATTGCTGAACATCCACAAATAAGAGCCTTTATTGAAAAAAGCAATGATTATCTTGGAGAAATAGGTTATACAGAACATGGTTTTCGGCATGCACAATTTACAGCTGATAATGCTCGATTTATATTAAAAGAACTGGGATATTCCTCAAGGGAGCAGGAATTAGCAGCAATTGCTGGTTACATTCATGATATGGGGAATTTCATGGGTAGAGAAAATCATCCTCAAGCAAGCGCTCTACTTGCATTTACAACTCTAAATTCCCTTGGGATGGATGAAAAAGAGATAGCTTTAATAATGAATGCAATAAGTAATCATGAAGAAGAAACCGGAATTCCTACTGATGCTATATCATCATCAGTCGTGATTGCTGATAAAGCTGATGTTCATCGGACAAGAGTAAGAACAACAAGATTTATAAATTTTGATATTCATGACAGAGTAAATTATGCGGTTACTGAATCAAAAATAAAAGTGGATAAAAGGAATAAGATAATTTCCCTTTTTCTGGAAATCGACCAGGAAATATCCCAAATTATGGAATATTTTGAGATATTTCTATCAAGGATGCTTGCATGTAGGAAGGCTAGTAATGTGCTTGGGTGTAAGTTTCAGTTAATAATTAATGGTGTAAAATTATAAAATGCGTAGAAAAATTGGTTGGAGATTGGGAGTTACTTTATTCATAATTGGACTTTCCATTTTTCTTGCATACCCTCCCAAGGAAAAAATTAAATTGGGATTAGATCTTAAGGGAGGAATTCATTTAGTTTTACAGGTTATGACAGATGATGCTATAAATATAGAAACAGACCAAGAGATAGCTCGTCTTAGGGAAGAATTTAAGAAAGAAGGACTGGAATTTTCTTCCATTAAAAAAGAAAAAATTGGAAGGATTGCAATAGAAGGAATTAAATCAGAGCAAGAAGGAAAAATAAGAAATATTTTAGATGACCTTTTTGGAGAATGGAACTATTCTGTAAGAGGAAATAAGATTCTCCTCACAATGCGTGCAAATGTAGCCTCATATCTAAGGGACCAGGCAGTAAAACAGGCAATAGAAACTATTAGAAATAGAGTTGACCAGTTTGGAGTCGCTGAGCCGGTCATTCAACGACAGGGATTAGGAGGAGATAGAATTCTTGTTCAGCTTCCTGGTGTAGAAGACCCTGAGAGAGTAAAAAAAATAATTAAAACAACAGCTCTCTTAGAATTAAAGTTAGTCGAAGCTGGTCCTGCTCCTGATATAGAAACCCTTTTGAAAGATTATGGGGGTAAGGTTCCTGACCAGATGGAAATTGTAAAAGGGGATCCAACGCGCACATCAGGAGGATATTATCTTGTGCGTAAAGTTGCAGTTATTACTGGTAAAGATTTAAAAAATGCTCGGCGCTCAGTTGATGAATGGAATAATCCTGATGTTGTATTTACTTTAACTCCATCTGGTGCAAAGAGATTTGAAAAGGCAACTTCGGAGAATGTGGGGCGTTTATTAGCGATAATTCTTGATGGAAAAGTTCAATCAGCTCCGGTTATAAGAGAGAGAATTGCCTCTGATAGTGCATCTATTCAAGGGAATTTTACAATTGAACAGGCTGAAGACTTAGCGCTTATTTTAAGAGCAGGAGCACTTCCAGCTTCCATTAAATACTTAGAGGAAAGAACAATAGGACCCTCTCTCGGTGCTGATTCAATCAGAAAAGGTTTAACTGCTACCATAATTGCACTAATTCTTGTTATGGCTTTTATGGTATTTTATTACAAGTTTTCTGGTATAAATTCAGTAATTGCTCTTATTTTAAATATGGTTATTTTAGCTGGTGCTTTAGCCTATTTCAGGGCAACCTTAACTCTTCCAGGAATAGCAGGGATTATTTTAACAATTGGTATGTCAGTTGATGCGAATGTTCTCATTTTTGAGAGGATCAGGGAAGACTTAGGATTGGGGAAAACAGTAAGAGCAGCAATTGCGAGCGGATTTTCAAAAGCCTTCCGCACTATTCTTGATGCTAATGTAACCACAATTATTGCAGCTATTTTCCTATTCCAATTTGGAACAGGCCCTGTGAAAGGTTTTGCTGTTACATTAATTATTGGTATATCTGCAAGTATGTTTACAGCAGTTTTTGTTTCAAGACTCATTTTTGATATGGTGTTGGCGAGAAAAAGGAAAATAGAAAAATTGAGTATTTAAAATGAGGATATTTAGAGAGCCAAAAATTAATTTTCTAAAATATAAATATTTTGCATTCCTTCTTTCAGGATTAATTATAGCCTCTGGTATTGTATCTATTATACATAAAAAGGGATTAAATTTTGGAGTTGACTTTGCAGGTGGGACTTTAATAAGAATCAAATTTGAAGAACCCACTCCCATAGAAAAAATTAGGGAAGTATTAAGAAATGTTGGTTTAGGGCAGAGCCGAATTCAAGAAGTCGGACATGAGAAAAAAGAATACTTAATCAGAACAATCACTTTAAAAGAGAAGGAAGAAATAGAGGCTCATGAAATCATGGGGAGGAAAATAGTTGAAGCTATTAAGAAACATAAAGAACTTGGTAAATTTGAAGTTTTGAGTAAGGAAACTGTGGGTCCTGCTGTGGGTCATGACTTGAGAAGAAAAGCCACTCAGGCAACTATATGGGCACTAATAGGAATGCTGATTTATATTGCATTAAGATTTCAAATAAGTTATGGGATTGCCACAATTCTTACTCTTACTCATGATGTTTTAGTAACAACCTCAATACTCTCTCTCACAAATAGAGAAATTAATTTGCCTGTTATAGCTGCTATTCTAACAATAGTTGGTTACTCTCTAAATGACACAATTGTTATTTTTGATAGAGTAAGAGATAATCTTAAATTAGGACGAAAAAAACCCTTTGTTCAGATTTTAAATGATAGTATTAATCAAACCTTAAGCAGAACAATAATTACTTCTTTTACAACTCTATTAACGGTCCTCATTTTATATTTTTTAGGTGGAGAAGTAATTAATGATTTTGCTTTTACGATGATTGTGGGAGTAATTTGTGGAACTTATTCAACGATATATCAATCATGTCCAATAGTATTAGCCTGGCATAATGTTTTTAAAAAAGGAAAGAAGAAATAAAATATTGAAATTTAATTTAAAATAATTTATACTTAATTTTAGGGATGAATATTGTTAAAAGAGGTGATTAAATGCCAAAAAAAACAATAAAAAAAGAACAGTCTCCTGCCATTTTTAAAGACTCCTTTATCACGGGAGAAAAGAGTCCAGGGAGAAAAGCTATATCTTTTCCATTGGCAATAATTATTCATGGAATTGTTCTTTTGGCTTTGATTGTAATACCTCTGCTCCATACTCAATCAAATCTTCCTACTTTAAATATCACTACAGCTTTTCTCGCACCACCGCCACCACCCCCACCGCCACCACCACCACCTGCAAAGAAAACGCGAAGAAAAAAAGCGACCGTGATTAAAAAAATTGAACGAAAACCTATTGAACCAGGGAAACTAATTGCTCCTGTTGAAATTCCAGAGGAAATCACAGATGAAGAAATAACTGATTTTGGAGTAGAGGGCGGAGTAGAAGGTGGAGTAGAAGGCGGAGTAGTAGGAGGTGTATTAGGTGGAGTAGTAGGAGGTGTTCTTGGAGGAGTTGTTGGAAGCGAAGTTGAACCACCTGTGAGAGTTGGAGGAACAATAAAGCAACCTAAGTTAATCAAAAAGGTTATTCCTATTTACCCAGAGATTGCGAAGCAGGCTCGTGTAGAAGGAACAGTTATCCTTGAGTGTACAACGGATATATACGGGAGAGTAAAGCATATAAAAGTTTTGAGGTCGATTCCTCTCCTTGACCAAGCTGCAATAGATGCTGTTAAACAGTGGGTGTATGAGCCAATGATTATAAATGGTAGACCAAGAAGTGTCATCTTTACTGTTGTTGTAACCTTTAAATTACAATAAATGAAAAAAATAACAACAAATTTAAAAAATCAAGAGGAGGTATAAAAAATGCAATTTGGCTTAATTGAAATGTGGCAAGCCATGGGAGCAGTGGCTAAAGGAGTAGCTATTATACTCATTTGCTTATCGATTGTAGCTGTGTATCTCTTTATCGAAAGGAATATTTTTTATAACAGGACAAAAAAGAAATCAAAGGAAGTTGCTCCAAAATTAGCTAATCTTTTAAAACAAGGAAAAATCGAAGAAGCTTTAGAGTTAGCATCCAAGAAAGAAAACAGAATTAGTCATTTAGCTCAAGTTACTGCAGCTGGAATCAAAGAATATTTAGCTGGAAAGGAAAGCAATCTTTCTTTCGAAGAACAGATTGAAAGTTGCCAGAGAGGATGTGAGAGAGCAAGCACAATTGTTGTTCAGCAATTAAGAAGAGGCTTAAGTGTTCTCGCTACAATATCTACATCAGCTCCGTTCATTGGTCTTTTTGGAACAATTGCAGGAATTATTAATGCATTTAGAGGAATGGCTTTAACTGGCTCAGGAGGTATTGGTGCTGTTGCACAGGGTATTGCAGAAGCATTGGTTACAACAGCATTTGGTATTGGAGTGGCAGTAATTGCAGTTTGGTGTTTTAACCTTCTTCTCAATAGGGTTGATATTTATGCGGCGGAAATGGCAAATACTACTTCTGAAATTGTAGACTTTTTTGTAAGACAGCAAGAAGAGGTAAAAAGATAATTTTGAATAAAATTTTTTAAGGAGTTTTAAAAAATGGCGATTGATATTGAAAGTACTGATGTTAAATCAGAACCTAATGTAGTTCCTCTTTGTGATGTTCTTTTGGTGCTCCTTATAATATTTATGGTTGTCACCCCTCTCATACATAAAGGGATTGATGTAAGATTACCAGCAGCTATTAATACAATTAATTTACCAGAGAATCCTGATGTAGTGCTTACTTTGAAAAGAGATGGAAGAATTTTCTTGAATGAAACTGAGATTACTTTAGATAAATTAACAGAAGCAGTGGAGGAAGCTTTTATTGATAAAACAGGAGAAAGGAAGATTTATATTAAAGCAGATGCTGGACTGGAATATGGGGCAATTGTTCAGGCATTTGGGAAAATCAAGGAAGCAGGTGTTGATATAATGGGAATTATAACAGAGATTAAGACTGAGGAGGAGTAATAACTCTTACTTTTAAAGCTTTTGGGAGCACCGATATATGTATTTCTTCTAACTCCTCTCCTTTCTCTCCATCATAATGAAAAAGGAGAGGAGTTTTTCCTTTTATATAGAATGATTTTGTCTGGAATGAGCGGTAATAAGGTAATTTATTTATTCTTCCGATGAATAGATTTGGTAAATGGTAAAGGGCAGTAAAGATATTAGGTTTCTTTAAAATACAAACATCTATTAACCCATCATCAGGTTTTGCACAAGGTGCAATAATAGCTTTACCCCCATATTCTTTGAAATTAGCAAAAGCGAGAATCAAAATATCTTTTAATATTTCTTTTTTATTTCCCGTCACCGTGCATTCTATTGGAGGATTCGTCAAAAAATTTTTTATTGCATAAAAAACATAAGGCGCTATTCCTCTTACATCATGATAGTTAAAGTCTTTTGCTATTTGAGCGTCTAATCCAATTCCTGCTACATTAAAAAAATAATGATTTGCAATTTTTCCAGCATCTATGTATATATCCACTCCTTTATATAAAACCTGGATAGCCTTCTTTACAGAGCTTCTCGGAATTTTCAATCCTCGAGCTAAACCATTTCCTGAGCCTAAAGGAATTATTCCTAAAGTAATGTTACTGTTTATTAGAGCAGACCCGACCTCATTCACGGTTCCATCTCCTCCACATGCAACGATTAAATCAAAAATTTTTTTTCCTTTTAAAGCGTATTCAAAACCATCTCCTCTTTTTCTGGTTATTAGAATTTCAACAGATTCGAAATATGAGTTTAATTCTTTTCTCAGAATATCATAAAATTTTGCTTTATTCTGCACTCCAGCCTTTGGATTTATTATAACAAGTATTTTTTCTTTTCTTTTCTCTTCCATGTGCTATAAAATTTTATTATTTTAAAAATTATTTAGCAAGAACAATTTCACATAATTTATCACCTATTTCTTTTTTACTTCTTGGTCTCCATCCCAAAAATTTCTCCCACATCTCTTTACTTTCCATACAGAAATATATAAAAACTTTTCCATTACTGAGGTCTTTAATCCATTTAACAAATTTACTATAAATCTCAAATCTCATTTTCTTAAAATATCGAAATTTTCCGTCCAATCCTGTTATGAATTCATTGTATATAATCTTTGTTTTTGGGAAATGTGTCTGAATAATATCTTTTAATCGAGGTGGAAATCTTAATGTTCCGAGACTTATCCATGCAATGTCTTCAGCTCTTATACTCGAGAAGATATTTCTTACCACCTTAAAATAATCTTTCTCCCAATCAGGATAGAAGATTATTGGGTCAAAATGAAATCCAACTTTATAACCATAAGAAATAACTTCTTTTGCTGCTTCAATCCTTTCTTTATTTGAAGGCGCATTTATCTCTTCTTCCTCAGCTATTTTATCTGAGTTCAAACTCCATGCAATTACAGTTTTTCCATTATGATTTATTCCTATTAAATTTTCAATATTAGTGGTTTTAGTTTTTAATTCGAAGACCGCATTTTTTTTACTTGCGAAATAAGAAATTAAATCCTTAGATGTATCCATAAAATGTTCAAAAACCAAGGAATCGGTTAATTCTCCGGTTCCAATTCTATATAGTTTACCGTCTGATAGAAATTCATCAAGTTCTTTAAATAAATCCTCTATATTTGCATAGAGCACCATAAAAGGATTGTTTAAATAATATTGAAGAATACAGTAAGTGCATTCTAAAGGGCAATTTAAAGCTAAATTTATAATATAATAATTGCAACAGAGATAACGGGGAGTTCCAGGGCATGGCTTAATAAATTTCCCCTTTTGTTTTGTTATTAATAGATAATTTCTTCCTTCCTCAAAATTAAAATTTTTAATAAGGGCTTTAACATCCTTTATGACTTCATAAGGAATTTTTGAGAGTTTATCGAGTATTTTTTTAGTGAAAGGATAATGAAGCGCTTCTTTGTCAATAAAAATCCCTTTCGGGATATATTCATATTTCATCTTTTCTTTTGAAATATTCCCTAAATTTATCGGATCGGCAGATTTTTTCCAATTTTTTTAGGATATGTTCCAGCTCTTTTTCATTTTTGAATTTTATATTTAAACTCAATTTCTCGTCCTCAAAAAATTGGTCGTGAGTAATATTAACCCCTCGGGGCAATTTTATTTCCTTTACCCAATCTTCGAAAAACTTTTTCCAGGCTGTATAAGAGGGATATTTAATGCTTCTAATTTTTTCTCGAATTTTTTGAGCCTTTTCAAATTTATCAAATTTTTTAGACTCAATAATTTCTTTTAAATCACTCCTTGAAAATAATTCTTTCAATGTAATTTCTTCTTTCTTTAAAATTTCATAAAGATTAATTAGAAATTCCTTTTGATAGTTAGAACTTAATGGAATAAGAAATGGCAAAAGTATCTCTTGGTCAGATAAAGAAAATTTCGCAAGTGCTCGAGCTCCTTGAAAAGATATGTCACCTTTTAAAATAGCTTTTTTAATAAGTGGATTTAGCTTAGATAATGATAAATAAATTTCAAGATCATATGGAGATGGGCTTATTTTTAAAAGAGGCAGATAATTCTGTATAATTTCTTCCTTTTTCATACCAAAATTTAATAGTTTTGATAAAATTTCTGCCTTTTCTAAAAAATTCAATTCCTCTTTAATTATCAAATACTCATAAATTTTAAACAATAAAATTTTTAAATCATCTTTTTCTTCCCACAGATAAACAGGAATTTTTTCAATTTTCAGCTCACGGCATGCTAAAATCCTTCTCCATCCAGAGATAATTATAAATTCATTATTTCTCACTGTTAGGAGAGGAGGATGGAGTAAGCCAAATTTTTTAATCGATAATTTTAAAAGGGAAAGGTCATCATAAAATGATATTTTGAATCTTTCGTCTTTTAGATTTATCTTTTTTATTGATACATTTTTTTGTATCATATAATCTATTTTAGATAAGCAAGAAAAAAGAAGCAAGGAAATATGATAATTATAAAACCTCAACCTATTAAGGATTTTAAGCGAGACAGAACTGTTTTTATACCTTATGAACCTTGTAAGGGAGTTATCCAGAATTTATTTAAAAACAAAATTATAAAGTCTTCCTCATTATACAATAGTAAAATTTTTCTATTAA
>CAZWBN010000017.1:16044-19456 GCA_964632095.1 uncultured Clostridia bacterium
GAGAATTTATTCCTGAAGTTATAGAATATTTGGATAAATATGTGGAGTTAGAAATGGGAGCAGTTAATAGGAGTTTATCCAAAGAAGAGCTTAAAGAAAAGATAAGAGATAAGGAAGGGATAATTTGTTTACTTACTGATCGAATAGACAAAGAAATAATAGATTCAGCTCCAAAGCTGAAGATTATAGCGAATTGTGCAGTTGGCTATGATAATATAGATGTTGAATATGCGAAGTCAAAGGGGATTTATGTAACAAACACACCAGGGGTTTTAACAGAAGCTACAGCTGACCTTACATGGGCTTTAATTCTTGCAGTAGCTCGAAGAATACCTCAGGCTCATCTCTTTACAAAAGGAAAGAAATTCAAAGGCTGGTCCCTTACCCTATTTCTTGGAAAGGATGTTTACGGTAAAAAACTGGGTATTATAGGATTGGGAAGAATCGGGAAAGCAGTGGCTAAGAGAGCAAAAGGTTTTAACATGGAAGTATTCTATTATGATATAAGAAAAATTTCAGAGGAAGAAGAAAAGGAACTTAATGTATCTTATCTTCCTCTCGATGAGCTTCTTTCAACTTCTGATATAATTACCATTCATACTTCATTAAATGAAAAGAGTTATCATTTAATATCAGCTGAAAAATTAAAACTATTAAAAAAGGACGCAATAATAATTAATGTTGCACGAGGACCAGTAATTGATGAAGAAGCTCTTGCGCGTGCGCTCGAGGAAAAGAGAATATGGGGTGCTGGTCTGGATGTTTATGAGCATGAACCCGTAATAAATGAAAAACTGTTAAAACTGGATAATGTAGTGCTTTTGCCTCATATTGGGAGTGCAACAGAGGAAACTCGATTTAAAATGGCTATGACAGCAGCGGAAAATTTAATACTTGCTCTTCAAGGTAAAAAACCAAAAAATTTAGTATGGTAATTTAAAATTAAATCATTTGATAAGCTTATTTAAACTACCGGGTTTGTAACCTTCCAGATCAAGAGTAATATAGAGATAGCCTAATTCTTTTAATTTATTAACAATTGATTCTCTTTTTTTTGAATCCAGAAGTTTTGGAAAATCTTCTAAAGTGAATTCTAAACGGGCTATTGGATAATGATGGCGAACTCTTACTTGTTTAAATCCAAGCTCTTTTAAGAATTTTTCTGCTTTTGCTATCCGCTTTAGGTTTTCTATATTAATTTTGGTATAAGGAGGAAAACGAGAAGCTAAACAGGCAAGCTGAGGTTTATCCCATGTTTTAAGTCTCATTTTTTTTGATAAATAACGGATTTCTTCTTTTGTTAATCTCGCTTCTTTGAGAGGAGACCTTATTCCAAATTCAACTGCTGCTTTCATTCCTGGGCGGGAGTCTCTTATATCATCATAATTTGAGCCATCTACAACAAATTTTATTTTTTCCTTTTCAGCTATTTCCTTTAACTTGGAAAATAGTTCTTTCTTACAATAATAGCATCTTTCAGGGGGATTATTTGAAAATTCTGGATTATTGAGTTCCTCGGTTCTTATTATTATGTGCTTAACACCAATCTCTTTTGCCAGTTTCTTTGCCTCCTCAATTTCATTCTCTGGATATGTTTCAGATTGAGCAGTTACAGCCAGAACATTGTTTCCTAATACTTCCTTAGCCACTTTCAAGAGAAATGTACTATCGACTCCACCTGAATAAGCAATCAATACGCTTCCCATTTCACGAAGTATTTTCTTTAAGTTAGCTAATTTTTTTTCAATATTATTCATTTTCTCTTTCCACACAGAGATTCTCCACTTCCTTTACAAATTCCTCTATTAATTCTTCTTCCTTTACTCGCCTATAAAATTTCCCTTTTTTGAAAAAAATTCCCACTCCTTTTCCGCATGCAACTCCAAAATCAGCTTCTTTAGCTTCTCCCGGACCATTAACCACGCACCCCATAATTGCTAAATGAATAGGATTTCTAATATGGGAAAGCCTTCTTTCAATTTCCAGCACAATTTCGATAAAATTTTCCACTTCCAACCTTCCACATGTAGGACATGAGACTATAATGGGTCCCCTTTCCCTTAGTCCAAGAGATTTAAGAATTTCCCACCCCACTCTTACCTCTTCCTCTGGAGGAGCGGTTAAAGAAACCCTTATTGTATCTCCAATTCCTTCCATTAAAAGATTGCCAAGAGCAATTGATGATTTTATTGTTCCTGAAAAGAAGGTTCCAGCTTCAGTAAGGCCTAAATGAAGAGGGTAATCTACTTTTTTTGATAAAATGCGATAGGCTTTTACAGTTCTCCAAACATCTGATGCCTTTAACGAAACTTTAATTAGAGTGAAGCCAAAATCTTCAAATAATTTGATATGATTAATTGCGCTCTCAACCATTGCTTCTGCACTTGCATATCCATACTTATCAAGAAGTTTTTTTTCAAGAGAACCCGAGTTAACTCCTATTCTAATAGGAATTTGTCTCTCCTTCGCCACTTTAAGAATCTCCACTACTTTGTTTTTTCCACCGATATTACCTGGATTTATTCTGAGTCCATCTACTCCCTGTTCGAGCGCCTTTATAGCCAGTTTATAATTAAAATGAATATCCGCTATTAAAGGAATGCCTATCCGTTTTTTTATTTCTTTTAGAGCATTCACGGCGTTTAAATCCGGAACAGCCACTCTTATAATTTCACATCCTATTTTTTCTAATTCTTTTATTTGAGAAACTGTTTCAGATATATTGGAAGTCTCTGTTTTTGTCATTGATTGAATTCTAATTGGAGCATTTCCGCCCACAGTTACCCATCCAATCCTAATTTGCTTTGTCTTTTTTCTTTCAATTTTTCCTTTTTGAAATTTGAAATTTTTCATTTGAAATTTCTAAACATTACCAGGGGATTAAACTTTCCCAGCCTTTTGGGAGGCGTCTTGCAATATCGTTTAATATTGCAAAAGCCATTAGAATAATTAAAAAAGCGAACCCGATTTGCATTAGTCGTTCTTTTACCTTTGGACTGAAATCTTTTCTTACTATTCCTTCAATGATCAGAACAAAAATATGTCCTCCGTCCAGCACAGGAATAGGGAGAAGATTTATTATACCGAGCTGAAGGCTTATGATTGCCATCCACATTAATAGACTTAATATTCCAGCTTTCATAGCAGAATAAGAAATTGCAGCAATTTCAATGGGTCCCCCAAGCTGCTTAGGAGATGCCTGTCCCGCAATTAATTTTTTAATAAAATCCAGAACAAGGGAAGCCATTCTATAATTCTCTCTTATGCTCTGACCAATAGCCTTAAATAAGCCGTATTTCTTAATTTTAGATTCTGGGCGGGTAAGTATTCCGATTTTCCCTTTTCCATTCTCTCTTTTTGGAGTAATTTTTAAGATTTTAAACTCATCCCCCCTTTTTATAAAAAATTCCAG
>CAZWBN010000018.1:0-12953 GCA_964632095.1 uncultured Clostridia bacterium
TAAACAAGAAATATTATCAAAGGTATGAGTCTTTGTAAAGATTCCAAATAATCCCCTAAATTGCCATTAGAAAATTTTACTTAAAAGCCCCCGCAGTATAAGGCTTTTTACACCTCGGGGGTGTTAATGGCATGTTGAAGAAAAAAATCTATTTTAAAATTCTATAGCAATTTTGGGAAAATTGATTTACTTGATTTGCACTTTGAATTAAATGTATATTAAAAAGTTAGGAGGAAATATGGAGGAGAAAGTAATCGAGGTTTTAAATAAAATTAGACCAAAACTTCAATCAGATGGTGGGGATGTGGAGCTTGTTGAGATTGAAAACGGTAAAGTTAAATTGAGATTAACAGGTGCCTGTGGCACCTGCCCAATGTCCCAACTCACTTTAAAAATGGTAATAGAAAATATTTTAAAAAAGGAAATCCCAGAAATTGAAGAAGTAATTGCTGTTTGAAGTAGAGATTAGAATCCATGTCTTTTGTAAAAGAAAAAAAATATGTAATTCAAAAACATTATGCCTCCCATCTTCATTATGATTTAAGATTGGAAGAAAACGGAGTTTTAAAAAGCTGGGCTTTGCCAAAAGAACCTCCTTCCAAGCCCGGAATTAAAAGATTGGCGGTTCAAACAGAAGACCATCCTCTTGGATATGAGAATTTTGAAGGAATAATACCCGAAGGTTTGTATGGAGCAGGAAGAGTTGAAATATGGGATAGAGGTCATTATAGAGAAATAGAAGCAGATGATCAGAAGAAAGTGATTGAAATATTTGGAGAAAAATTGAATGGCAAATATGTCCTTCTGAGACTAAAGCAAAAAGGAGATAAAAACTGGTTGTTTTTTAAAAAGAAGGAAGAGAAATGAAGCGAATATATTTTGATGCAATCGCAGGAACACCTGTGTACCCAGAAGTATGGAAGGAAATGGAACCTTTCATAAAAAATGAATTCGGGAACCCTCAGAGTCTTCATTCTTTTGGAGAAAGTGCAAGAAATGCAATAGAAAAAGCAAGGGAGAGAATAGCCAAATTAATAGGAGCTAAAAAAGAGAAAATATATTTTACTTCGAGCGGGTCCGAAGCTAATAATTTCGCAATTAAAGGTTTAGCCTTTGCTTATCAAAATAAAGGAAAGCATATTGTTTTATCGTCAATTGAACATCAGTCTATATTAAATTCTGCTAAGTTTCTTGAAAAATTTGGTTTTAAATTTTCTTATATTCCAGTGGATAAATATGGATTGGTAAATCCAGAAGATTTAAAAAAATTGATTAATAAAGATACAATTTTAGTCTCAATAATGTGGGCTAACAGTGAGGTAGGGACAGTTCAGCCAATTGAAGAGATTGCAAAAATATGTCATGAAAGAGGCGTTTTATTTCACACAGATGCAGTAGCAGCTATTGGTTATTTGCCCATTGATGTTTCAGAAGCGAGTATAGACTGTATGAGTTTGTCAGCAGTACAGATGTATGGTCCAAAAGGTGTTGGTGCACTTTACTTAAAGAAAGGAACGAGGATTATCCCATTAATCCATGGAGGAATACAGGAAGAAGGAAAAAGGGCAGGAACAGAAAATGTGGCTGGAATAGTGGGTTTTGGAAAAGCAGCAGAGTTAGCTCTAAAAAAAATGAATGATAGAAATAAGAAATTGTTGAGCTTAAGGAATAAAATTATTAAAGAATTTCCTGAAAAAGTGAGTGATGTTTATTTAACAGGACATCCTGAGAAGCGGCTTCCCTATCATTCCAGTTTCTGTGTAGAATACATCGAGGGTGAAGCCATGCTCTTGAGTTTAAATATAAAGGGCATAGCAGCATCGAGTGGCTCAGCATGCACCTCTCGGGCACTTAAAGCTTCTCATGTGCTTTTGGCTATGGGTTATTCCCATGCATTAGCTCAGGGTTCAATAGTCTTCAGTTTTATAGAAGAAAATAAAGAGGAGGATATAGATTATCTACTTGAAATTTTTCCTCCAATCATAAAAAGACTTAGGGAAATGTCTCCTTTATACAATAAAATCAACAAGAAGGAGTGATAAAATGCAGTATAGTGAAAAGGTTATGGACCATTTTCTTAATCCAAGAAATGTGGGAAAAATTGAAGATGCAGATGGAATCGGAGAGGTTGGAAATCCAGTATGTGGAGATATGATGACTTTTTATATTAAAGTGAAAGATAATCGCATTGTAGATGTTAAATTTCAGACTTTTGGATGTGGTGCTGCAATTGCAGTCTCAAGTATGGTGAGTGAGATGGCTAAGGGAAAAACAATTGAAGAGGCTCTAAAAATAACAAATAGAAAAGTCGCAGAAGAACTTGGAGGTCTTCCAAAGAATAAACTTCATTGTTCCAATTTAGGTGCTGATGCTCTTCGGAAAGCAATTGAAGATTATCTCAAGAAAAAGGGCAAGAAATTGCCAAAGGAGGAAAAAAGTAATGCAAGAGAATAAGGATAGATGTTTATGTCCCTATTGCAATTACACAATTTCCTGTGAGATGCTTTTCTGTAAAAGATGTGAAATTGAATTTGTAATATGTAAAAAATGTAAAGGATTGATAAGAAAAGGTGTAGATGTCTGTCCTCATTGCGGTGCAAGAAAAGAAAACAGGAATGAGTGATAAATTAACTCTTATAATTTTCAGCGATAATCTTGATAAAGCTCTGGCTGCTTTTAATATTGCAACAGGTGCTGCTTCAATGGGTATGGAAGTATCAATGTTTTTTACTTTCTGGGGACTTAATATTTTAAGAAAGAAAAAGGAAGTTTCAAAACCAAAAAATTTGGGAATTAATATAATAGCCTGTAATACTACCATGGAAATAATGGGAATAAAAAGGGAAGATTTAATTCCTGAAGTTAATGAGATAGCAGGAGTTGCTACCTATCTTTCAAAAGCAAGAGATAGCAAAATAAACTTATTCATTTAGAAATGAAAGCTGATAGGACGCTGGATTGTTATGGTTTGTTTTGCCCCATGCCAATTATTAAAACAGGCGAAATGCTAAAAGAAATGAGAAAAGGAGAAATCCTTGAAATAATATTCACTGATGAAGGAATCGAGAAGGACATGCCTGCATGGTGTGAAATGACAGGAAATGAATTTCTCGGAATAGAGAAAGAAAATGGAATTATCAAAGTATATGTTCGGAAGAAATAATTTTATTGCCCTTCAAACAGACCTCTATCAATTAACAATGGCAGCTGGTTATTATAGAAATAAAAGGAATACAATTGCAACTTTTGAAATGTTCATAAAGAGAATGCCTCCTCAAAGGGGATATTTTATTGCGTGTGGTTTAGAGCAAGTGGTGGAATATTTGACAAATTTGAAATTTACGACTGAAGAAATTGATTTTTTAAAAAATCATCCTTCTTTTAAAGATATTGAGCCTGATTTTTTTGAATATTTGAAAGATTTTAGATTTACAGGAGAAGTGAGAGCAATTCCAGAAGGAACAATTATATTTGCAGATGAACCTATAATTCAGATTACGGCTCCAATTATTGAAGCTCAAATTATTGAGACATATATTCTTTCTGTTATTCATATTCAAACATTGGTTGCTACTAAAGCAAGTAGAGTTGTTCAGGCAGCCACAAAAGATGGAATAAAAAGAATTGTTGTAGATTTTGGCTCAAGAAGGGCTCATGGGCCTCAGGCAGCTTATCTGGCTGCAAGAGCTTCATATATTGGAGGATGTGATGGAACTTCCAATGTTTATGCAGGAATGAAATTTAATATCCCTACTTATGGAACAATGGCTCATTCATGGATTGAATCTTTTGACAGAGAAGAACAGGCTTTCCAGAGTTATTTTAATCTTTATCCAGACTCTACTGTCCTTCTTGTTGATACTTATGACACTATCAAAGGTGTGGAAAAAGCTTTAAAAATTAGCCCAAAAATAAAAGGGATAAGACTTGACAGCGGAAATTTATTTGATTTGAGTATAAAAGCTCGTAAATTATTGAATGAGGCTGGTCTGAGTCATGTGAAAATAATGGCGAGCGGAAATCTCAATGAATATAAAATAGCTGAACTGGTTGAGAAAAAAGCTCCCATTGATAGTTTTGGGGTAGGGACAGAGCTTGTTACTTCCTCTGATTTACCTGCAATGGATTTAATTTATAAATTAGTTCAAATTCAGGAAGGAGATTCCATCCGTTATATTGCTAAATTCAGCCCCAGAAAAGAAACATTACCCGGTAAAAAACAGATTTTTCGGTTTTTGGATAAGAATGGTGAATTTCTTTATGATTTTCTTGATTTGGAAAATAATCCAAAAATGGAGGGCTCTTTGCCCCTTCTTGAAAAGATAATTGAAAAGGGCGAACTCATCAAACCTTTGCCCTCTTTAAATCAAATCCGGAAACATGCCAGCGAGAATTTGAAAAATTTGCCAGAAGAGTATAAGAAATTCTCTGACCCAGGAATATATCCTGTAAAAGTCAGTCCAGAAATTAATAAAATAATTAATAAATTAAAAGAGGAAAGGAGGACTAATGAAAGAAAAAATTAAAGCAATAATCTATGGTCTGGGAGTTATTGGAGGAAATATAGCCAAGGCAATACTTGAAAAAGAAGGAGTCGAGATTACGGGAGTAATTGATATTGACCCTCAAAAGGTTGGAAAAGATATTGGTGAAGTGTTGGAACTTTCCGAAAAAACAGGAGTAATTGTTTCCAATAATTCAAAAGAAACTTTTGAGAAGGCAAATGCAATTGCAGTTATCCATACTACATCATCATATCTTCCTCAGGTTCTTCCCCAGATTAAAGAATGCATTGAGGCAGGACTTAATGTTGTTTCTACCTGTGAAGAGTTATCTTTCCCCTATAAGAGACACCCAGAGCTTGCTCAGGAAATAGACTCCTTAGCAAAAAAGCATCAAGTTACAGTAGTTGGGACAGGAATAAACCCCGGTTATTTAATGGATACACTTCCTCTCACTCTTACAGGACCATGCTTGGAAGTGAAATCAATAAAAGTCACAAGAATGATGAATTCTGCAAAAAGAAGAATACCTTTTCAGAAAAAAGTTGGCACAGGTCTGAGTCCAGAAGAATTCAAAAAATACATTGATGAAAAAATAATTACAGGGCATGTTGGATTATTGGAATCAATAAACATGATAGCAGATGGTCTGGGATGGGAACTCGATGAAGCTGAAGAACTTCCTCCGGAGCCTGTAATAGCAGATAAAGAAGTTAATACTCCTCTCTGTAAAGTTACACCCGGGAAAGTTCTTGGACTTAAAAGCATAGCCTATGGAAAAATGAATGGGAAAGAGGTTATAAAACTGAGTTTTATTGCATATGCAGGGGTTGAGGAAGAATATGATGAAATAATAATTGAGGGGAAACCCAACATTCATCAAAAAATTATTGGAGGAGTTCATGGAGATATAGGTACAATTGCTACAACTATTAATACTATTCCAAAAGCGATTAATGCTTTACCTGGTCTATATACAATGAAAGATTTACCTGTTCCATCAGCTACGCCAATGGATATGAGGGTATATATTAAAAAATAAAAATTGGAAGAGAAATTAATCAAACATTTTCATAAAATATTCAGCGTTAATCCTGAAATAATTTCTTCAGCACCCGGAAGAATTAATATAATCGGAGAACATACAGATTATACTGGCGGTTATGTATTGCCTGCTACTATTGACAAAAAGATTTACTTTTTAGCTTCAAAGAGAAAAGATTTAAAAGCTCACATCTGGTCAGTCCAGTTTCATGAAGAAGATATTTTTTCCTTAAGAGATATTAAATTTTCACCTGAAAAAAATTGGAAAAATTATGTTCGAGGAACATTTAATTTATTAGTGCAAAAAGAATTTTCTGTTCATGGAATAAATGGTTTAATTTATGGAGATATCCCTATTGGAGCAGGATTGAGCTCTTCAGCTGCTCTTGAAGTTAGTATTCTAAATGGTCTGAATCATCTTTTTAATTTAGAACTGGAAAGAAGAGAAATAGCTTATTTTGCTCAAACGATCGAACAGGATTTTGCTGGTGTAAAATGCGGAATTATGGACCAGTTTATTTCTCTTTTCGGCAAAGAGAATAAGGCAATTTTTCTTGATTGTGAGACCCTCCAATATGAGGAAGTCCCTCTTGATTTATATAAAAAGGAATTAGCTTTTCTAATTTATGATACTCGAATAAAAAGAGATCTAAGCAATACAGCCTATAATCAGAGACGACTGGAAGCAGAGAAAGCATTGAAGATTTTTAAGGATAATTATGGAGTTAGAACATTTAAGGAAGTTAATTTAGAGATGCTGAGAGACTCCCGACCTTTTTTAGAAAGAATATTATTCAAAAGAGCAAGACATATTATAACGGAAAATATACGGGTAAAGGAAGCTGTTGAAGCATTAAAGAGAAATGATTTTCAAACTCTCGGAGAACTTCTCTTTCAATCTCACAAAAGTTTAAAGGATGACTATGAGGTGAGTTGTCCAGAGCTTGACTTCTTTTATGAAAAGGGATTAAAATTTCAGGGCTGTTTTGGAGCTCGACTTGTAGGAGCTGGTTTTGGAGGTTCTGCGATTGCATTGATAGAAGAGGATAAGATTGAAAGTTTTCAGGAATCAGTGCTCCAAGATTTTAAAAAATATGGTTTTAAAACACCTGAATTTTATAAAGTATGCATTGGTCAAGGTGCAGAAGTTAAAATTCTGAATAAAAAATGAGTGGTGTTCACGGAATAGATTTATTTATTATAATTTCTTACCTTTTAGCCATTTTATTTTTTGGAACAATATTCAGGAAATATATCCGGACCACAGAAGATTTTTTTCTTGCAGGGAAAATGCTTCCCTGGTGGGTAATTAGTATGTCTATTATTGGAACCAATATAGGTGCCTATGATTATATTGGAGCTGCTGGAGGAGCTTTTCGTTTTGGAATTGCGCAGGCAAACTATGAATGGATAGGAGCAATTCCAGCGATGGTTGTTTCTGCATTTCTTTTTGTTCCCTATTACTGGAGAGCAGGAGTTTATACTGTTCCAGAGTATTTAGGGAAAAGATACAACATTTATGTAAGATTAATAGAAGCCATACTCTGGGGGATTTTTCTCGTTTGTCTTCTCGGCATCTTTTTCTGGGCAAGTGGACTTATGCTCAACACCTATCTCGGATGGCCCATAAATGTTGGAATTCTGGTAACAGCTGTGGTTGTTGGAATTTATACTGTAACTGGAGGCTTAACCGCAGTTGCTCTTACTGATGTTGTTCAATTAGTGGTGATGTTTGTTGGTGGAATTGCTGTTGCTATACTTGGTTTCTGGCAAGTTGGAGGATGGAGTGGTCTGGTTTCAAAAATTACAGCCACGCATCCAGACCATTTTAAACTTTTTCTTCCTCTTGATAATCCTGTTTATCCCTGGCTGGGAATGATATTTGGATTGGCATTTGTCCTTTCACCCGCATGGTGGTGCTGTAATCAATCAATCATTCAGAGAACTCTTGGAGCAAGAAGCGAATGGGATGCAAAAGCAGGTATGCTTTTTGCAGCTTTTCCAAAAACTCTGATTCCCCTTCTTGTAGTTCTTCCTGGTTTTTTTGCTCTTGCTTTAGCAGGAGGTTCCTCTCAGATTCAAAATCCTGACCAGGCTCTTCCATGGGTGATAAAGAATATTTTACCTCCTGGTCTGGCTGGTTTAGTTTTTGTGGCTTTTATAGCTGCGCTCCATTCAAGTGTTGATTCAACTTTAAATTCAGCGGCAACTGTTTGGACAAAGGATATTTATCAGAAATTTATTAAAAAGGATGCAACTGATAGGCATTATCTTATTGTGGGACGAATTCTTACTGTAGCCTTTGTCATCTGGGGAGTAATATTTGCCCCGGTAACGAATAAATTCCCTGGAATTTATGTTGCAATGCAAAATTTACTTTCATTTTTTCAGGGACCAACTTTAGCCACTGTACTTTTAGGAGTTTCCTGGAGAAGAGCAACTCAATGGGGAGGTCTTGCTGGACTTCTTGGAGGAGTAGGAATTTCAGCCACCCTTTTTGCCTTGAAAGTAAATTTTCTTTATGTAGCATGGTGGTCTTTTGTTGGCTCTTTGCTAATTAATGTCATTATAAGTCTTTTTACCAAGCCGGAACCCTTGGATAAACTTGAGGGGCTTGTTTACGGTTTAGTAATGAAAGACAAAAAAATTCAGAATATTATTGCAAGAAGAGTGAATGGAGATGAATAATTTCTGGGCAAGTATTCCTCTTTTCTGGGGAAAGGTTGTAGCCACTCTTTTCTTTATCGGAGTAATTATATGGACATGGTTTAGACCAAAATCATATATATTCAGTGATGCACCTGATAAAAAAATATGGAGAGATTTAAGAATCTGGGCAACTTTTCTCCTGATTATTCAAATTGCTCTTTATTTGATTTTTTAAAATGCCAGAAAAAAGGAAACCCCAGGAGAAACAATTAGAAGTTCTTGAGGTTATCGGACTTTTCTGGATCTTTCTCGGCACCATGGTCTTAATCGCGATATTTTTTCCTCCATCCTGGATAGGCAAAATTACTGATTTAATTGCTGGTTCTATTCTTCTGGGGTTGGGTCTTTTCGCATTTTTCAAAGGAAGATTAAACAAGAAAAAGCGGTATAAAAAATCATGAAATATATAAAGCCTTTTATTTCAAGGCAAAAAGCGGAAGAATTATTCTTAAAAAAGAAAACAATATTCTTTAAGAAAAGGAAAATAGAAAAAAGTGAATTAGTCTATTTGCCTTATTATCTTTTCAAATTAACGGTTAAATTCCCCAAAGAAGAAAAAGAAATTTTTGCTGTTGGAGATGGAATTGAAGGTAATTTTGCTTATTGGGATGGAGAAAATGTTGAATTTTCAGAAAAAGAAAAAGGCTCGGTTTTTAGTTTTATTATAAGTTCAAATAAAGCACAGGAGAAAATAAAAGATGAATACTCCAACGGGCTTCTCTTCTATAATTTAAAAAAGAAAAAGAATGTTCAGCTCAAAGAAATAAAGGAAATTGATAAATTTTATTATCCATACTGGGTAATCTATTATCGAAAAAAAATGTCATATAACTTTAGCATAATAGATGCTATTTCCGGAGAGGCTCAAGGGATAAGGATAAAGAGAATTTTTCTTATTGGTTTAAATGAAAAATATAAAAATAAGAAAAGGAGGAGGAATAAATGAGAAAACAAAATTTGAAGAAGAGCATATTTTTAATAGTTTTATTGTTTGTTTTCTTAATTTCCTTATGGGCTATTGAACCTAATGCAAAGAAAAAGTTAAAGGGATTTGATAAATTCGTTAAGAAAAGCATGGAAGAGTGGAAAGTTCCTGGTGTTGCAATCTCGATTGTAAAGAATGGAAAAGTGATTTTATCAAAAGGATATGGTTTTCGAGATATTAAGAAAAAATTAGAAGTGACACCAAAGACTCTTTTTGCGATCGGTTCATGCACAAAAGCTTTTACTGCGGTGGCGACTGGAATATTGGTTGATGAGGGGAAACTGGATTGGGATAAGCCTGTTAGAGAATATTTACCATTTTTTAAACTACATGACCCGTTTACTTCTGAAAGAATAACACCAAGAGATTTACTATGCCATAGATGCGGTTTGCCCAGACATGATTTAATGTGGTACAACTCTTCCTGCTCCCGGGAAGAACTTATTAGACGCCTGCGGTATTTAGAGCCAAGCCAGGATTTTCGTTACAAGTGGCAGTATCAAAATTTAATGTTTGTAGTAGCTGGTTATCTCATTGAGAAGATTACAGGGAAAACCTGGGAAGAATTTATCCGTGAAAGAATTTTCAAACCTCTTGGAATGATGAATAGCAATTTTTCAGTGGAAGATTCAAAAAAATCACCCGATTTCGCACTTCCTTATTTAGAAAAGGACGGTAAGGTTATAGAGATTCCCTTTAGGAATATTGATAATGTTGGACCAGCAGGTTCAATAAATTCCAATGTGGAAGAAATGGCAAAATGGATTATGCTTAATTTAAATAAAGGAAAGTATAATGGAAAACAAATTATTTCTGAATCAGCCATAAGCCAGATACATTCACCACAAATGGTAATTTCTCAACCAATTAAATACGATGAACTTTTTTATTCAACTTATGGAATGGGGTGGGTTATAACCGCTTATAGAGGACATCTAATGCTTCAACATGGAGGAGGAATAGATGGATTCACTGCTCTTGTAAGTTTTATGCCAAAAGATAAAATTGGAATAGTTATTTTAACAAATTTAAGTGGTACACCTCTTACAAGTATTATTGCTTACAATATTTATGACAGACTTTTAGGACTTGACCAGATTCCATGGAATGAAAGAATAAAAGAGGAAGTGAAAAAAGCGAAAGAGCAGGCTGAAAAAGCTAAAAAGGAAAAGGATAAAGATAGAAAACCGAATACAAAGCCTTCCCATCCTCTTGAAGATTATACAGGAGAATACGAAAACCCTGGATATGGAATTATAAAAATTGAAAAGGAAGGTGAGAATTTAAAAGCAACCTATAATTCAATAACCTATAAATTAACCCATTATCATTATGATGTATTCGAATTGAAGAATGAACTGTTTGAAATAACCAAAAAAGTTTCTTTTTTCATGGACAAAAAAGGAAATATAAATAGTCTTTCAATTCAGTTGGAACCCAGTGTTAAGGATATTGTATTTACAAGGATTCCGGAGAAGAAATTAAGAGAAGAAAGTTTTCTCAGACAATTTATTGGAAAATATGAGCTTAATGGGTTGATTTTAACTGTTTATCTTAAAGGAAAGAATAAGTTAATTTTAGTTGTTCCCGGGCAACCAGAATATGAGCTGGTTCCATATAGAGGAACAGAATTTAATTTAAAGAATTTTGAGGGTTATAGTGTAGAGTTTAAAAGAGATAAATCAGGTAAAGTAATTTCCATGATTATTAAACAACCAAATGGTGTATTTACGGCGAAAAAGAAGAGCTAAGGAGGAATTAATAATGAAAAAAATAATTTTATTTTTATTTATTATTTTCGGTTTTATCTTTGAACTTTGGGCAGCGGATCGTATTACAGGAAAAATGTTTGCAACAAGGTCAGAGGTAATAGCAACTCATGGAATGGTTGCTACAAGTCAGCCTTTAGCAGCTCAAATAGGCATTGATATTCTCAAGAAGGGAGGGAATGCAATAGATGCAGCAATTGCTGTTAATGCAGCTCTTGGTTTAATGGAACCAACAAGTTGTGGAATTGGCGGAGACCTTTTTGCAATTGTATGGATAAATAAGGAGAAAAAACTTTATGGGCTTAATGCAAGTGGACCTGCACCAAGGGCAATTTCTCTTGAATATTTTAAGAAAAAAGGAATAAAAAGAATTCCTCTTCATGGACCTCTTCCGTGGACTGTGCCTGGATGCGTTGATGGATGGTTTGAACTACATCGTAGATTTGGGAAACTTCCTATGAAAGAAATACTTGAGCCAGCAATAAAATACGCTGAAGAAGGTTTTCCTCTATCAGAAGTAATTGCCTATTACTGGGAAAGGGCTGTTAAGGCATTTAAAAATTATAAAAATTTTCAAAAGCTCTATGCTCCAGGTGGTAAAATTCTTAAAAAGGGAGATATATTTAAAAACCCTGAACTCGCAAGAACTTACAGATTGCTGGCTGAAAAAGGAAGAGATGTCTTTTATAAAGGTGAAATAGCAAAGAGAATAGTTGAATATTCAAAAAGAGTAGGAGGCTTTTTTCAATTAGAAGATTTTGCAAATTTTCATTCAGAATGGGTTCAGCCTTTAAGCGTTAATTACAGGGGTTATGATGTATGGGAACTCCCCCCAAATGGGCAGGGAATTGCAGTTTTACAAATGTTGAATATGTTGAAGAAATTTGATTTAAAATCAATGGGGCACAATTCTGCCGAATATTTACATACTTTAATTGAGATTAAAAAAATAGTATATGAGGATAGAGCACGGTTTTATGCTGACCCGAGATTTTCAAGAGTACCAGTAAAAACTCTCCTTTCAGAAGAATATGCATTAAAAAGGCTTGAGTTCTTTAATCCTGAAAGGGCAAATCTTTCGATTCCATCAGGTGAGGGGATTCTGGAGGAGGGTGATACAGCATATTTAACAGTTGTGGACAAAGATTTTAATGCGGTTTCATTGATTCAAAGCAATTATGCAGGTTTTGGCTCTGGAATGGTACCTGATGGACTTGGATTTTGTTTGCAGGACAGGGGTGCCTTATTCAGTCTTGAGGAAGGACATCCAAATGCTATTGCTCCAGGGAAAAGACCCTTTCATACTATTATCCCGGGATTTGTAACAAAAGATAATAAGCCTGTATTTTCCTTTGGAGTAATGGGAGGAGCAATGCAACCTCAAGGACATGTTCAGATTTTATGCAACATAATTGATTTTGGAATGAATATTCAGGAAGCTGGAGATGCCCCGAGATTCAGACACATGGGTTCCTCCCAGCCAAATGGAGGAAAAATGGAAGATGGAGGAATTGTTTATGTTGAGAGTGGAATATCACCTGAAGTTATAAGAGAACTTGTAAGAAAGGGGCATAGAGTGGCTCATGCAATAGGTGTTTTTGGAGGTTACCAGGGAATATGGATTGACACAAAAAGAGGAATATTAATAGGAGCGAGTGAATCAAGAAAAGATGGATGTGCAATAGGCTACTAATTTATTGAAAGTTCTTAAATGATTTTAAATGATTTCATATACATAAACATTAAGAGTGGCTTTTATGGAGCTTTAAAAAACGAAAAAGGAAAAGCTAAAAACTTAAAATTACAACTAAAAATTAAAAATTTCCGATTTTTGTTTTTACTTTTAAGTTGTAGTTTTTAACTTTTCGTTTTAAGTTTTTAGTTTTATTGGTGGGAGGTTAAAATGAATTTACTTAAAAAGAAAATAATTATTTCATTAGTAGT
>CAZWBN010000018.1:13053-15427 GCA_964632095.1 uncultured Clostridia bacterium
GGTGGGAGGTTAAAATGAATTTACTTAAAAAGAAAATAATTATTTCATTAGTAGTAATTTTTTGTTTCTTAGGGTTAACCAATTATAGTTTTTCAAAGAAAATTACAAATAAACCAAAAATTGACCCTGTATTTTTCAAGGCTCTTAAATGGAGATGCATAGGACCTTACAGAGGTGGAAGGGTTGTAGCAGTGGCAGGAGATCCGTCCAATCCACTGGTATTTTATTTTGGAGCAACAGGAGGTGGGGTTTGGAAAACAGAAAATGGTGGAATAACCTGGAAAAATATATCAGATGGATTCTTCAAAACAGGTTCAGTGGGTGCAATAGCAGTCTCTAAAGCAGATTCAAATGTGATATATGTTGGAATGGGTGAAAGCTGCCCAAGAGGGAATATTTCTCATGGAGATGGAGTTTATAAATCAACTGATGGAGGCAAAACCTGGCAGCATATAGGATTGGAGGATACCCGTCATATTGCAAAAATAAGAATTCATCCAAAGAATCCAGATATTGTTTATGTTGCAGCTCTTGGTCATATCTTTGGCCCAAATCAAGAAAGAGGGATTTATCGTTCAATTGATGGTGGAAAAACATGGGAGAAAATATTATTTAGAAGTGAGAAAGCAGGTGCAATAGATTTAGCAATGGACTCAAACAATCCAAGAATTCTCTATGCAGCGTTCTGGGAGGTTCAGCGTTATCCATGGGGATTTAAAAGTGGAGGTCCTGATAGTAGTTTATATAAATCAACGGATGGAGGAAATACATGGAAGGAAATAACAAATAATCCAGGTCTTCCAAAAGGAATAAAAGGAAGAATTGGTATTGCAGTTTCTCCTGCCAAGTCAGACAGGGTGTGGGCGATTATAGAGGCAAAAGATGGAGGGGTTTTTCGTTCAGATGACGGAGGAGAAACTTGGCAACTTGTAAGCAACGACCCGAATTTATTACAGCGCCCATGGTATTACTCCCATATAGTTGCAGACCCGAAAGATCCTGAAACAATTTATGTTTTGAATGTTAGATTCTGGAAATCAAATGATGGAGGAAAAACTTATACGCAGATTAGAACTCCTCATGGTGACAATCATGATTTATGGATTGACCCCAAAAATCCCCTTAGAATGATAGAAGGAAACGACGGCGGTGCAACAATTACTTTTGATGGAGGAAAATCCTGGTCAAGTCTTTACACCCAGCCAACAGCTCAATTTTATCATGTCACAACAGATAATCAATTTCCGTATAGAGTTTATGGAGCTCAACAGGATAACAGCACAATTTCTGTTCCGAGCAGGTCAGATTATGGAGCGATAATGCAATCAGAATGGTATTCTGTTGGTGGATGCGAATGCGGTTATATTGCGGTTCGTCCAGATGACCCTAATATAGTTTATGCAGGTTGCTATGGAGGAACTTTAACAAGATATGACCACAGAACTAAACAGGCTCAGAATATTTCTGTGTGGCCAGATAATCCAATGGGATGGGGAGCGAAACATCTTAAATACAGATTTCAATGGACTTTTCCTATTTTAATTTCACCTCATAATCCAAATGTTCTTTATGTCGCCGGTAATCATGTTTTTAGATCCACTAATGAGGGACAAAGCTGGGAAATGATAAGTCCAGATTTAACAAGAAATGATAAATCAAAACTTGAATCTTCAGGAGGTCCAATAACAAAAGACAATACAAGTGTTGAATATTATTGCACAATATTTGCACTTGCGGAGTCACCAGTCAAGCAAGGAATACTCTGGGCAGGAAGTGATGATGGATTAATTCATATATCCTTAGATGGAGGAAAAACCTGGAAGAATATAACGCCTAAGGGATTTCCTGAATGGGCATTAATCAGTATTATAGAGCCTTCCCATTTTGACCCTGCTGTAGCTTACATTGCAGCAACCCGCTATAAGCTGGATGATTTCAAACCCTATTTATATAAGACAACTGACTACGGAAAACACTGGAAGAAAATTACAAAGGGTATACCACAGGATGAGTTTACAAGAGTTATAAGAGAAGACCCTAAAAGAAAAGGGCTTCTTTATGCTGGAACAGAAAAAGGCGTCTATATTTCCTTTGATGATGGTAAAAACTGGCAATCCTTGCAGTTGAATTTACCAGTTGTTCCAATTCATGATATGGTCATTCATGGCAATGATTTGGTTATTGCAACTCATGGTCGTTCTTTCTGGATACTTGATAATATAAATATTCTCAGACAGATAACTGATGAGGTTTTGAATTCTTCAGTATATCTATTCAAACCCGCTACAACTGTGAGATTCAGAGCAAGAGCAAGAAAAATTCCAAATGCAGGAGAAAATCCACCCTCAGGTGTTTGCGTTTATTATTATTTTAA
>CAZWBN010000018.1:15527-18729 GCA_964632095.1 uncultured Clostridia bacterium
AAAATAAGAGACAAATTATCTGAAACACATGATGCAGTGAATGAAATTCGAAATATTCGCCATCAGCTTGAGGAAATAGTTAAAAACACAAAAGGAAAGGATTATGCTGAAAAAATTTCCAAGGCTTCAAAATTAATTAATGAGAAATTGTTGGCTATTGAAGATGAATTAATTCAGTACCGGGCAAAGGTTTCCCAGGATTTATTGAATTATCCAATAAAACTCAATAATAAATTAGCAGCTCTTGCATCTGCTGTTGCAAGTGCTGATGCACCTCCAACTGAGCAGTCCTATAAAGTATTTGAAGAGCTTTCAAGAAAAGTGGATGAGCAGATTAAAAAATTGAAAGAAGTTATTGAAGTTGATATAAACTCATTCAATAAATTGATTAAAGAATTAAATGTTCCTGCAATAATTCTGAAATTCACGAAAGAAGATTGAGAAAAAAATTTTGGGATAATATAATAAATTAAAAAAATTTATAAAAGGAGTGAGATTATGGTTAAACATTATTTTGTAAGTGATATTCCTCGAAGAAAATTTCTTGAATTGGGGTTTAAAGGGAGTATTGCTCTTGCTGCAACTCCAGCACTTTTGAGAGATTTGCTATCATATTCTGGTGAAAAACATCGAAGTGCAAAGTTGAATATTGATCCGCAGGTATTAAGTAGAACAATTAAAAAAGCTCTGGAAAAGGGAGGGGATTTTGCAGAGGTATATATAGAGAATAGAATTTCCAGAAGCATAGTGATGGAAGAATCGAAAATTAAAAGCGCTGTTTTTAACATAAGTCAGGGAGCTGGAGTAAGAGTAATTTCAGGTGAAAAAACAGGATATGCCTATACAGAAGAGATAAGTGAAGAGAATTTAATTAAAGCTGCAGAAACTGCATCTTTTATAGCAAGAGGAAGCAAGAAAATAGAACCTGTAAATATTAAAGAAACAAAGAGAAAATCCTTTATCACAGTTAAAATTCCACTCCAGTATATTGCTGATGAAAAACGCATTGAAGTCATGAAAAGGGCAAATGATGCTGCACTTGCCTATGACCCGAGAATAAAAATGGCATTCATAAGTTATTATGATGAAATCAGGGGAAGAGTTATTGCAAATAGTGAGGGACTTCTGGTAAGTGATGAATTACCTCTCATTTATTTTATTGTTCAGACCTTAGGAGTTGGTGACAATACTCGTCATATGGGAAGAGAAAGAGTGAGTTATCATTCAGGTTTTGAGATGTTTGAAAAGGTAACTCCAGAGGAAGTTGCACGCTCAGCAGCAAGAGAGTCAATAGCCATGTTAAAGGCAAAAGATGCTCCTGCTGGAATAATGGATGTGGTTATTCAAAATGGCTGGGGAGGAGTTCTTGTTCATGAAGCAGTGGGTCATCCTTTGGAAGCAGACAATATAGCCAAGAAGATTGGTGCATTCACCGGAAAACTCGGGAAAAAGGTAGCAAGCGATATTTTTACAATGGTGGATGATGGGACTTTGCCTAATTTTAGAGGAACAACGAATTTTGATGATGAAGGAACACAGATGAAGAGGAATGTTTTGATAAAGGACGGTGTTCTTGTGAAGTATATGACTGATATTCTTTCAGCAAAGCAGTTGAAAATGGAGAGAACAGGAAATGGAAGAAGAGAGAGCTTCAGGTATTATCCAATTCCCCGTATGACAAATACATTTATTGAAAAAGGAAAAGACAAGCCAGAGGATATTATTGCTTCCACCAAAAAGGGATTATATGTTCAGAGTTTAAGTGGAGGAAGTGTAAATCCTATAACAGGAATTTTTAACTTTACATGTCGGGAGGCTTATTTAATTGAGGATGGTAAAAAAACTGTTCCTGTTAAAGGAGCTACCCTTATAGGGAGCTGTCAACAAATTATATCAAATATTGATGCAATTGGAGATGACCTTGCTTTTGGACCAGGGACCTGTGGAAAGGGTCAATCTGCTGAAGTTACGGCTGGACAGCCTACTGTTAGAATTCGGGGAATCAATGTAGGTGGAAGCCGAGCTAAATTTTAAATTTAAGAAAGGAGTAAAAAATGGATTATAAAGGATTAGTAGAAAATTTAGTTAATAAATGCATTAAGAAGGGTGCAGATAGTGCAGAAGTTTATTTAGAAGTTGGAAGAAATTTAAGAATAAGTGTCCGGAATGGAGAGATTGAGAGCATTCAGGAGGCAGGTTCTCATGGAGTTGGTTTCAGAGTAATAGTTAAAAAAAGAATGGCTTTTTCCTGCTGCAATGATTTATCAGAAAAAGCTCTGGAAAATACCATTGAAAGAGCAATTGAATTTGCAAAAAATACAACTCCTGATGAGAATAATATCTTTCCTTCAGAGAAAGGGATGAGTAAAGTTGAAGGACTTTATGATTCATCAATAAAAAATATTCCCATGGAAAGGAAGATCGAGTTAGCAAAGAAGGTTGAAGAGGTGGCTATGAAAGACCCTCGAATTACAAAAAGTGCAGGAGCAGGATATAGAGAGGGAGAGGTTGAAATTTACCTTGCAAATTCAAATGGACTTCTTAAGAATTATAAAGCAACTGGATTTTCTTTTGGAGTTTCTGTGGTTGCAGAAAAGGGAGATGAGAAGTCTTCTGGTTCAGAGTTTTGTTCAAGGAGATTTTTTTCTGATTTAGAATCACCACAGAAAATAGGGAAAGAAGCAGCTAAAAAAGCCTATGAGATGCTTGATGCCAGACTGGTGGAAACACAAAAAGCTTCAGTTATATTTACACCCGATGTTGCGTATGCAATTCTCGGTGGAATTTTATCAGCAATAAATGGTGAGAGAGTCCTTCAGGGTGCAAGTTTTCTAAGAGACAAGCTGGGCAAAAAAATAGCTTCTGAACTTTTAACAGTCATTGATGATGGAATAAGACCAAAAGGATTGGCGAGTGCACCTTTTGATGGAGAAGGTGTCCCGACTCAAAGAAGATTTATTATTGAAAAGGGAATTTTAAAAGGTTTTATGTATAATACAATAGTTGCTAAAAGGGCAGGGGTTAAAAGTACTGGAAATGCAAGCAGGAGAGGTTATACAAGCACGCCTGGAATCGGTCCGCATAATTTTTATATGGAGGCAGGAAAGCTTTCTCCTGATGAAATAATTAAAGCCACTAAAAAGGGTTTACTTTTAAAGATTGTTACAGGATACGGAATAAATCCAGTAAATGGACATTTCAG
>CAZWBN010000019.1:0-18702 GCA_964632095.1 uncultured Clostridia bacterium
AGGAGGGTGCTATGAGAAAATTTATAGAAAAAAGAGTAAAAAAAGGTAAAAAGAGTTTTACACTTCTTGAGATCCTTATAGTTGTTGCCATTATAGGGCTTATCGCTTCTTTAATTGTTCCTAACCTTATAGGAAGATATGAAAGAGCAAAAGAAGAAATTGCAAAAGCTCAATTAGAAATGCTTTCAAGTGCAATTGAGGCATTTAGACTTGATATGGGAAGATATCCAAATACTCTTGATGAACTTATAAATTGTAATGATCCTAATTGGAGAGGGCCGTATCTTGCTAAAAGACAGATACCAAAGGATCCTTGGGGTAGAAACTATGTATACAAATATCCTGGAGAACATGGTCCCTACGATTTATACTCTCTCGGTCCAGATGGTCAACTTAACGAAAAATCGATTACCAACTGGGGTAAATAAATGAATTTTGAGCAAATTTTAAAAGAAAGATTTCAGATAAAAGAAGAAGACCTGAAAAAAGCCCATCTTCTTCAAAAAGAATCTTCCTTTTCAATTGGGCAAATATTGGTGAGTTTAGGAGTTTTATCAGAAGAACAACTCATTGAGGCTTTATCTCTTTATCTTGATATTCCTATTCTTGATAACAACTTTGAAATTGAAGAAGCGCTTAAAAAAAATTTAAACAGAAAATTAAACATAAAATTTTTAATTGAAAAAAAATGTGTTCCTATCAAAATTGAATCAGAAACACAAACTCTCTGTGTTGCAACTTCTGATCCTTTTAACTATGAAACCTTTAATTATATAACCAATCTCACAGGATTTAAGATAAAACTTTTTCTTGCAACAGAAGAAAAGATAAAAGCCCTTTCTAAAGCTTTTATTTTTGAAGACACAACAGAAATAAAATCCTTGGAGATTGATGAAGATGTGGAAAAGCTTACTGAACTTGCTTTTGAAGCTCCAGTAATAAAATATTTAAATAATCTTTTAAACAAGGCAGTAGATTTAAGAGCAACTGATATTCATATAGAAAATTACAAAAATAAGGGACGGGTAAGATTTAGAATTGATGGAATACTTCATGATATAGAATTTTTAGATGAAAATTTTACAAGAGCTGTTATTTCAAGAATAAAACTTCTTTCAAATTTAAACATTGCAGAAAGGAGACTCCCTCAGGATGGGAAATTTACAACAAGAGTTTCTTCTATTCTACTTGACATAAGAGTCTCTACAATTCCGATGGTTTATGGTGAAGGGGTTGTGATGAGATTACTTTATAGAGAGAGACTTTCTTTTGATATAAAAGCCCTTGGGATGGAAAAAGATCACTATGATTTAGCTTTAAGGCTTATTTCTTATCCATATGGAATACTCCTTGTTACAGGACCAACAGGTTCAGGAAAAACAACTACCCTTTATTCAATGCTTACTTACTTAAACAGTGATGAAAAAAAGATAATTACCATTGAAGATCCAGTGGAGTATCAACTTGAAGGAATAAATCAAATTCAAGTAAAACTAGAAGTAGGGTTAACCTTTGCTAATGCCCTTCGCTCAATTTTGAGGCATGATCCAGATATAATAATGGTAGGAGAGATAAGAGATAGAGAAACAGCAGAGATTTCTATACACTCAGCCTTAACAGGTCATCTTGTTCTGAGCACCCTTCATACAAATGACGCACCAAGCAGCCTTTTTAGGCTTATTGAAATGGGTACTGAAGAATATCTTATTAATGCGTCTATAATTGGAGTTATTGCTCAAAGAATTGTAAGGAAAAACTGTCCTTATTGCAGTGAAGAGATTTCCTTAGATAAAGAAATAAGAAAAACTTACGGATTAGACGATTTACAAAAGAAATGGGAAGATTTAATCGGTGAGCCTAAGATTTTAAAAGGTAGGGGCTGTTCTAAATGTGTAAATACTGGCTATAAAGGAAGGATTGCCATTTTTGAGATTTTTGAATATGATGACGAACTTAAAGAAGCTTTTCTTAAGCTTAAATCTCTTGAATCATTTAGGAAATATCTTAAGGAAAAAAGAAATTTTAGAACACTCAGAGAAGATGGATTTATAAAAGTTCTAAAAGGGATTACTACCATTCCAGAGATTTTAAGAGTATGTTAAAAGTAAGAGTATGTTAAAAGAATATCAGTGCACCTATATTGAGTCTTCAGGAGTTGAAAAAAAGGTAATTATTTTAGCAGGAGATACTAAAGAAGCTATACAAAGACTTAAAGAACAAGGCTTTATTGTTACTGAGATAAAAGAAAAAACAAAAAAGGAGATTTCTTTTACATTAAGAAGAGGAATAACACAGCAGGATCTTTATAATATTGCTAATCAGCTGAGTATTCTTATCAGATCAGGAATGAAAATTGACGAAGCGTTAAATCTCTTAGCCAATACTTCAAAAAAACAAAAGCTGAAAGAAGCTTTAATTGCTATAAATCAAGAAATAAAATCAGGACAAAATGTTGCTAAGGCAATAGAAAAAAACAAACTTTTTCCTTCAGTTTGTATAAGTATGATCTATATGGGAGAATCAATAGGTAATCTTTCAACAGCTTTTGATAATGTAGCTCAATATCTTAAATTTCAGATAGAACTTAGAAGAGAAATTATCAATTCTCTTACTTATCCTTTTTTCCTTATTCTTGCAAGCATTGTTACACTTATATTTATGTTTAATTTTATAATTCCGAGATTTTTTGCTATCTTTGAAACAACAGGTAAAATGCCTTTACCAGCTAAGTTTATTTTTACAGTTGCATCTGTTTTTAATATAAAAGTCATTTTTTTGCTTTTTGCTGTTATTCTTACTTTTTTTCTTTTAAAACAATACAAAATTATCAATCTCAATACTCAAAAAATAACAGGTATTATAGGTAAAATTCCTTTTATAAAGTTTCTTCTTTTTTATCTTGAGCTTTCAAGGTTTTGTTATTCTATGCATTCAATGCTTAAAAGTGGGGTAGAATTTATAAAAGCTGTTAAACTATCTGCAGAGATTATTCAGGATGGAGCACTTAGAGACGCCTTTTTAGCAAGTATAAATGAAATAAAAAAAGGTAAGAGAATTGCTGAAGTTTATTCTCAGATCGCTATTCTTCCAGATATATTTATTAATCTTGTTGTAGTTGGTGATGAAAGTGGTAATCTTTCTGAAATATTTTTTGAACTTTATCAGATATTTAATGAGAGATTTAAAACTACAATAAGAAGATTTCTTACCCTTCTTGAACCAACCATAATAGTTTTTATGGGAATAATAGTGGGTTTCATAGTGATTTCTCTTATTCTTACAGTGATGAATGTAGGAGCAATCAAATTTTAAAATGAAAACTCATGGATTTACCCTTGTTGAAATCCTTATTGTTATTAGTATTATTGGATTAATTTTTTCTGTAACTTTACCAATTTCTTATGAACTTTATGAAAGTTATAAAAACTCTCTTAAAGCTCAAAAAGTTATGCTTTATATAGCTTCTTTAAAAAGGGAGAGTTTTCTTTATAGTGAAGAAAAGGATATATCTTCTTCTGAAGGCATTTTAATTGTAAATGGTGAACCAAAGGTTTTCCCCGGAGTTTACATTGTAGTAAAAAAGCCTTTTAAACTTTTTAAAAATGGAACATCAAATGGCGGAGAGATAGAAATATATGTTGGTGGTGAAAAATACAAAATTGTTGTTTCAGCACCCTTTGGAGATCTATCTCTTGAAAGGATAAGAAATGAAAAGGCTTAAAAAGGGTTCTATTACCATAGATGTTTTAATTGCTGGGATGATTCTTACAGCAGGAATTGCAGCAAGTATGTATTTATTTAAACTTGGTTTCCAATATCTTGAAAAAGCAAATACTGTAAATATAATAGCTCTTAAAGTGTCTCAAACCCCTGCTCTACTTAGAACTCTTGATCTTTCTGAGGAGTCAGGTATTGAAGACCTTGGAGATGGAGTAACTCTTGAATGGACATCAAAATTGATAGCCAAATCAAAACCTGAAGGATTAGCAGAAGTAAAAATTCCTTCCATGTATGAGCTTTATCTTTATGAAGTAACTTTAAAATTTATTTACAAAGATAAAATAAAAACTTATAAAATACATATTTTCAGGAGCAAACAACTTGTTTCCTCAGAGAAGATTGGCATCTAAAGGATATACCTTTATTGAGGTTGTTATTGCTGTGGCAATTTTTACTACAATGCTTATGCTTGGGAGTATTGCTTTAAATCAAACTTTAATGCAGTATAAAGCCCTTGCACAAAAAGGATTTAGTTTTTGGCAGTATGCAAAGATTGTCTGGCTTGATAAAAGCATAGCTTCTATTACTGATTATTATGTAAAAGACAGACAATATGGCTGGTTTCCCTATTTTAAAGGGAATCAAAATGGTTTCTCTTATGTCTCTTTATCTCCTTTTGCTGAAGGTTCTCCCTGCGTTGTATGGGTTTTGAAAGAGAAAAATGAAAAAGGTGATTACGATCTTAAGTATTATGAACTTCCTGTTGATACAAAAAAATACGAAGATATAGAAGATGATTTTTTATTTGGAAATTATAAAAAAGGCAACTCTTACTTGGTTTTGGCTGATGTTCAGGAAATTAATTTTCAATACTATGGGTTTGACATAAATAAAATAAAATATGAATGGTTTAACGAATTTGATGGAAAATTAAAAAAAACTTTACCTTCAGCTATAATGATAAGCTATAAAGATAAAGAGGGAGATAAGAAATTACTTTTAAAAGTCAATACAAACTCTATGATGAAGCTAATTTACAATGAGATATATCCGTACAAATAAAAAAGGTTCAGCAACATTTTTGATGGTTCTTCTTGTAATAGTTATCCTAACTGTTTCTATAGGTTTTAACTGGCTTGTAAGAGAATATATTAAATCTGCTAAGGCTTTTCAACAGAAAGCAGAAGCTATACTTAAAGCACGTTCAACTTATGACACCCTTATTTACCTAATGTTAAATGGAAGGCTGACCCAAAAAGAAATTATTCTTCCCAAAATCGAAGGTCTTCCTGAAATAGAAAGAATTCCTCTTAATGGAACTGAAGTTCCCTTTTTAGAAGACCTTACAGTAAAGGTTCAAGATTCAAATGGATTGCTTTCAGTGACAACCATCAACACTGTAGCACTAAAAAGGCTTTTAATCCAATTTGGAGTTGACCCTCAAAATGCAGACTCATTTATAGACTCACTTTTAGATTGGATTGATCAGGATGATTTAACAAGACTGAATGGTGCTGAAAAAGGGTGGTATTCTTCTCAAGGTTTAAAATATGAACCAAGAAATTGTCCTATCCAGTATAAAGAAGAGCTGAAACTTATAAAAGGAATGGATGCAGAGCTTTATTCAAAAATTGAACCATACATTAGTATTTTACCGGCAACTGGTTTTAATCCAAATACTGCTCCTGACCCTGTTTTAATTGCCTACCTTGATATCGGTAATGATACTCTAAGTTTGTTTAAAGAGTATATGCAGACAAAGTCTGTTACCTCTGATGCAGAGCTTTACTCTCTTACAGGAAGAAAAATTGTTAAAGGCGAAGGCTTATATTTTTTTCCTTCCTCTTATTTTGAAATAACTGTGCAGGCTGGAAAGCCCAAACCTTTTTACACTATAAAAGCAGGTGTTTATTTAAATAAAAATATTTATTCCCCTTATAGTATAATTTACTGGAAAGAGGAATAGATGATTGTAGCATACTTACAGAAAGAGGGAGTTAATTTTTACAGGATAAAAGACGGAAAAGTTACTGAGGTTTCTCCAGAATCTTTAAGATTTGCCAAAATTTTTTTAAAAAAAATACTTATAATCTCAAAAGAGTTTCTTTTTTACACCAGAAAGACCTATCCCCATATTCCTTTGGCAAAGCTTAAAAAGGCAATCCAACTTGAAATATCAGAACTTTTTCCGATTCCCAATTTAGACTTCACTGTTAGAATATTTGAAACCACTGAAAAAGGACAAATCGTAGATATATGGGCATGGTCAAAAGATGAATATGAAAAAATTCCAAAAGGTTTCAATTTCCAGTATGTAATTCCAGAAGACCTGCTTTTTATGGATGAAGAAACAGCTCTTAAAATATTTTACTCGAAGGGTATTTATCATCTCATAGCCAACTCCAAAGGAAAATTTTTAGGGACCCTTTCTCTTGCTAATTTGACCCAGAAAGATATTGAGTTATTTTTAGCTGGTCTTGCTTTAGCAAGTCCCACTCCTTATCAAGAGGAGATTAAGAAAATAATAATTTATGGGAATATACTAAAAGATATAAACCTTAAAATGTCAGTTATAAGAATTCCGGGTCCCCCTTATCCTGTCTGTCTGGAAAGGATTCCTAAAATAAACCTCAAAGAATTTAAAATAAGAAAGGTGCGTCCTTTAAAAATAAATTTTATTCTTAGAGTTCCCGTTTATGCCTTAGCTGGTTATTCAGTTTTTCTATATTTTACAGCTCAAAATTACAATGCTGTGGTTAAAGATTTAAAAGCTAAAATTTCAGAGCTTGATAAGAAAATAACTTCTCTTGAAAATAGAGAAAGAGTTCTAAAAGATTACTCAACTCTTATCTCAGAGGTTAACAAAAAGGTTTCAGGAACTGTTTCTCCTTTAACTGTGATGAATGAGCTTGCTCGAAAGATACCACCTGGATGCAAGCTAAACAGATTTGTATTAAATGAGAAAAAGCTTGAGGTAGCTATGATTTATGAGGACCCTCTTGAAGTAATCTCTGCTCTTGAGTCCTCAAAGATGATAAAATCAGTAAAGCTTGAAGGAATCCCTATAAGAAAACCAGGAACTCGATTATATAATTTTCGTTTAACTTTGGAATTTGAAAGTGATTAAAAAGATTAAAAGAGAAGACTTAAGAAAAATAGGAATTTATCTTATAATTATTCTTTCAATTATCAATTTTATCATAAAACCTCTCAATTCAAAAATAAAGCGAAATAAAGGAATGCTTTCAGAATTAAAACAAACCTATTTGCTTAAAAAAGAACTTTATGAAAAAAAACTTTATCTTACCCAAACATCTCAAGTGACAGGTGAACCTAAAAGTCTATCTCTTCTTTATTCAAAGGATATTTCTTATAATTTAATAAGAACTAAGGTTTTAAAATGGCTTATAAAAAAAGCAGAAGAAAAAGGCTTAATGGTTAGAAGTTTTGAAATCCCAGAAGTAAAAAAAGAAAAAGAGATAACCAGAATAAATGTTTTACTTTGTCTCAAAGGAAAGATAAAACCTTTTCTTGAATATCTTAAAATGGTTGAAACTTATAATAAACTTATTCTTATAAGAAACCTTGAACTTTATCCTTTGGGTCAAGAGTTTAATATTACCATTACTTTTTCCTTTTTCAGGAGAGAGAGGTGAAAATTGTGGGGTTAAAAAACTTAAAGCAATATACTGCGGATTTTTTAGTTTTAACATTTTTTTGTTTTTTGGGTTTTGCATTTTCAGAAAAACCCAGTCTTAAACTACCTCCCTCTCAAAAAAAACCTTTTTCTTCTGAAAAAAAAATGAAAACAACTGAAATAAAAAGACACAGACTTGAGATTAATGATATAATGAATAGAAATCTTTTTGCAGTTGACGGAAGATATGGTGATAAAATAGAAAAACTTCCGGAAAATCCTTATAGCCTTGTTGCAATTGTAATAATCGAAAAAGAAAAAAAAGCAATTTTAAAAGATTTTAGAGGTCAGTTTTTTGTAGCAAAAGAAAAGGAAAAGATGATTGACGGTTATGTCATAGAAAAAATAGGTAAGAATTCAGTTATTCTTAAAAGAGGTAAGCAAAAAAAGGAACTTAGAATTTTATCAGGTAAAAGAGAAGGGGTAAAATGAGACCTTTAATAATCTATCTTTTGTCCTTGATTTTTCTTTTTTCGTGCTCTGCAAAGGAGTCTTTAAAAATAGTAAAGGAGCAAGCAGTAGAAGAAACCCCTTCAAAAAAAGAAAGTCAAGAAATTTTAATAGAAAAAGAGAAGGTAAAAGAAGAAAAAAAGCACAAGTTACAGTATGAAAAGATAAATCTTCCTAAATATGAAAGAAAGACTCCTCCCAAACCTCTACCTCCTCCCCCAAAAAAGCTTGATCTATCAGCACTACTTCAGATAAAAGAACCAATAATAGTTAATGTTGAAAGTATGCCTCTTTCAGATTTTATAATCTATGTTATCGGTGAAACACTAAAAGTAATGTTTATAATGGATGAAGATGTAATGAAAAATAAAACTCCTATAACTTTAAAAATGGTAACTCCTATGCCACCAGAAAAGGTTCTTGAAACTACTATTGGAATGATTGAAAGGTATGGGATTGAGGTTGACCAAAAAGATGGTGCGCTTTATTTTTTTAAACCAAAACCTAAGCCTCCAAGAAAGCCGGTTGAGATAAGAATTGGAGAAGAGGTTCCAGAATCTCCTGCAGAAATAATTCAGGTTATTCCTCTCAAATATATAAGACCCACAGAGATACAAACATTTATAAGAGAGTTTTATAGAAATATAAATTTTAGAATATATCTCAGAGAAAATGCTCTAATCTTACAAGGTCCTGCATCAAGTATAAAAGAAGTTGCAAAATTTGTTAAACTTTTTGATGTTCCCTATATGCAGAATAAAAAGGTTATCCTCTTAAAGCTTACTTACTGGCAAACTGAGGATTTTATAAAGCAAATATCAACCATCCTTGAAGGTCTTGGTTTTACTGTAGCAAAAACACCAAAAGCTCCTGGGATTTATTTTATTCCTATAAAATATCTTAATAGTATTCTTGTTGTTGCACCAGATGAGATAACCCTTTCCCAGGTAATTGACTGGACAAAAAAGCTTGACACAGCAGAAAGTGCAGGGACAGAAGAAAAGGCGTTTGTTTATTCACCAAAGTTTTCAAAGGCATCAGACCTTCTTGAATCCCTTAAAAAGTTATTTTCTCCTGTAGAGACTTCGAAAGCTCTCCAGCAAAAAAAACAGGCATCTGGAAAATCACAAATCATTTCTATATCCGGGCTTAAGATTTCAGCTGATGATAAAAGAAATCTTTTACTTATAATGACAACCCCAGCTAAGTACAAAACTTTGCTTACCTATCTTGAAAAGCTTGATGTTCCACCAAGACAGGTTCTTATTGAGGCAATGGTTGCAGAGTTAACCCTTTTAGATGAGCTAAAATATGGATTTGAATGGTTTATAAGAAATAAAATGTTTGAAGGAAATTACACTCTTGAAACAACTTTTGGAGTTCCAACAACCCCAGGTCTTACTTATACATTTCTTTCTGAAACAGAAAGATTAAAAGTCATTATCAATGCCCTTGCGACAAAAAATCTGGTTAACATACTTTCAACCCCAAGACTTATGGTTTTAGATAATGAAGAAGCAGTTATTCAGGTTGGAACAGATGTTCCGGTGGTAACTGGGCAGGTAACAACAGCAGAAGCTGCTGGGGCAACGACAGGAGTTGTCCAAACTATCCAATACCGTTCAACAGGTATAATTTTAAGAGTAAAACCAACTATAAATACAAAAGGGCTTTTAACTCTAAATATAACTCAGGAAGTCTCAGAAATGGGTTCAAACCCACCAGGGGTTTCCTCCCCTACCATACTTGTAAGAAAGATAAACACCAATGTTGTTGCCTTATCTGGGCAAAGTATTGTTCTTGGAGGGCTTATCTCTGAAACACAGAGCACATCAGAAAGTAAAGTCCCTTTTATTGGGGATATACCAGTTTTAGGAGAGCTTTTTAAAAGCAAGAGTAAAGAAAAAAGAAAGACCGAGCTCATAATTATACTTACCCCTAGAATAGTTTCGAGTTTAGAAGAAGCATCCAAAATAACAGAGGATTTAAAAAAAGAGCTCAAGTGGTTTAAGTAGAAAGAAAAAATGTTTGTAAAAAAAATTAAAAAAATACTTGACAAGAAAGAAAAAAATAAACAAAATTCTTAAAAATTTTTTAAAAAACTCTTAACAAAAAGGCATGCTTTATATAATTTTGATTTAAATCTATCTTATAGGAGAGGCAGGGTAAAGTAATGAAAATAAACAAATTAAAAAAGAAGGTGAGGCTATGGTTTAGAGGTAAGGTTATGAAAAGAAGCAATATAAAATAGCAAAAACAGTAAAAAATTAAAATAAGAGGTGTAGAGATAGTTGAGAAAGTTAAAAAATTACAAAAAAGAGGATTGATTATGGTTAAAGATAAGGTTAAAAAGTTTTTATTACAAGTGCAGCTTTTGTTGCATTAGGGTTTTTTGAATATAGTTTCAAATTTAGAGGTTGGGACTATAGTTAATTCTGGTCAATAAACGCTTAATACATTTAAAGTAGTGAAAGAAGTGGTCGAAGTCGGCACGTTCACAAATCCTGTAACAGTAAATATTGAAGATAAGATTATAAACATTGTTTATACACCGGCAGATATCTCTTGGTGCTCTTTTAGACCCTACAGTTTCTTTTAAAGTGAGTGCAGGAAAATGGAGTGATAATACAGGGGGTGATTTACAATTTTGCAATGGTATTACTTCGATAGTAACTCTTCAATCAGGGGAGTGGAACCGAGACAATAGTTTTTAGTGGAAATGGCACTACTTTGACTAATGGTTTAAATTACCAGATAAAGAAAAAAGTTAGTTCTGATTGTAATACCTGGTTGGAGTTTCTGATCTTACCTTTACTGTTCTACCTGAAACAACTACAATCACATTGATGATTAATGCAGGAACTGTTGCAACCTAAGTCGTTCATGATACTGCCTCAGGAACCTTATAGAAGTAAAGCCTCAGTTTCAGCTAAAGTTTCACAAAAATTGGATGCTAAAATAGACTATGAAAAAGATTTTAAATTGTTATACGATGGAAATTCTACAAATTGTGAGATGGGTGAAGTTACTGTTAATTATTATGATCTTAATTAGGATATAAATGATACTACTACTACTGATATAGAGGTGGTTAAAGTTGTGTTAAAGACAAGTGACATCTCTGGAATATCAAAAGTCAAAATGATCCGGGTTTTGGTAATAGCCCTAATACAGACTGTACAAAGGATGAGGCTAACAATAAATTTACTTGCACATATAACACTACTAATATAATCACCAATAAAGATACTTATCTTAAGGTTGTGGTCGATGGAACAACTGTTCTTGCAGAAAGAAGTTTTAAAGTAGATGTAAGCCTTGATTTTAATGATAATGCAGCAAAGATCATAATTTACTTAGTGAGGCAGATTTTGAAACATGGACCTATAGAGAAACAGCACTTTATGCGCCCCTTATTGGTGTAGATACCGGAAGAGAAACTTACATTAAACTTCAGAGCAAAGAGACTTCTTCAAGTACAAACAAGGTTAGAGCAATCATTCTTGTTTCTGATGGAAGTCTTGTAACAGCAAATCTTGACAAATACTGCTAAACAGCCGTTTTTGATTATTGGTAGAGATCTTAAGGAAAAGGTTAAAGCAGCAGGAAAGACTGTGGGAGATAGCTTTGTTGCAATCCTTAATTGTTACCACTTCTGAGGAAAACCTCTTTGGTTATGCGAACATTATAGACTCCTCTGGTGTTGTTAAGAAAGTTCCCTTGAAAACTAAGTTCGAAACAATTGTTGAATAAGGATGAGTAAAAGTTTTAGGGGGCAGGTATAAACTTGCCCTTATTTTTAATTATCATTTCTTTTTTCTTTTCTCATGTTTCTGTACTTCTTTCAAACAACCCCAGGTTAAATTTCCGATGAGGTGTGGCAATTCATTCCCCTTTCAGAAGACGGAAAATACGGAATATATGTTAATCAGACTTCAATCAAAAAGTTAAATCAGAATGAGGTTTGCGCTGAAGTTAAACTTTATCCTTCCCAGGTAGAGCGAGATAAAATAAAAAAGGAATTGGAAGCTTAAAAGACAAGTTCAACAAGAATTTGGCACAAAAGTCAATCAAACAGAAAAAAAAGCTGCTTTATAAAATGCAACTTAAAGTCGTATTATTTTCAATATAGGGTCATTTGTAATGAGAAAAAGATAGATATGTACCAGATTTATTAAATTTTTTATAGAAGTTAAACAAATTCACTTTGAAATTTGTGAATTTAACAAGTAGTTGATGGGTCACTTAATTAATAGGTATTTTTTATTTTTCTTTAAATACAATCCTTCGCTGGGAAATACTCATGAGGCCTCATTAGCAGATAGTTTGAAAATAACAGAGATCTGTTATATTTAAAAAACATGAAAATTTTTCTCTCAGGTTACTATGGAGCAAAAAACCTCGGGGATGAGCTCCTTCTTTTAAAAGTCATTGAAGACATTTTAAAAATAATTCCTGATGCTGAATTCTTCGTCTGGTCCATAGATAAAGACTTTACCAATGACTTTCTTAAAGATTATCCAGCAGTAGCGGTTGACAGGTTTAATATAGGAGATACGGTAAATGCTATAAAAAATTCTGATCTAGTTGTTTTAGGTGGCGGTGGGATTGTTCAGGAATATTATGGAATTAAAATTGAAGATCTATTTAAAGATTTTGGCTATAATATAGTTTCTTACGCCATTCCTCCTTTTTTGGGAAAGATTTTTGGTAAAAAAGTTTTTTATTGGTGTTTAGGACATGGACCAATTGTAACAGAAGAAGCTATTCTCTTCAGTCGATGGTTTTATTCTCTGGCAGATGTTGTGACCATAAGAGATGAGAGGAGCTACAGAGAGGTTCTTGAGCTTCTGCCAGAAGGGAAGATCTTTTTTGATACGGATCCATTGTTTGATTTTAATTTTAAGAGGTTCTTTGCAGAAAAAAAAGAGAGGGAAGTTCTCGGTATAAGCATAAGAAGGTGGTTTAACGAAAAGGAGCTTATAGAAAAGGTGGGAGGAGCGCTAAAAAGATTGGTGGAGGAGAGAGATCTGAGGATCCTTCTTATCCCCTGTGATTTAACCCTTGATCTTGAAGTTACAGGGCGCCTGGAGTTGTTTGTGCCAAAGGAGAAATTGCTAAAGCCTAAAATAAAAACAATTGAAGATATAGTTAGTGCAATTTCGCTCTGTAATTGGTTTTTGGGAATGAGGTTACATTCCCTGATCTGTGCTTACAAGCTTGGGATTCCCTTTTTAGCACTGTCTTATGATGCCAAAACAGAAGAGTTTCTGCGTCTAACAAGAGGTGAATCGGTAAAAGTAGTGGATTTTAGTGAAGAGGAACTTTTTTTCAAGCTCAAAAGGCTTTTAAATTCATCCCCCCTTCCTCAGAAGGAATTTTCTTACAAAACTCCTGAAATCTTCCTGGCCTTCATAGAGGATAGTCCTTTACCAAAAGGAGAAAGATCGAAGGGAATAAAGTCAGATACCTCTAATGTTAGCTACATTCAGGACTTCATAAAAACCCTGCTCAAACAAAGGGAAGAACTGCAGAAAAAAATCTCCACTCTTCAAGGGTTTATTCATGAGCTTGAGCGAGAGAATGAGGAACTGAAGGTAAAGATTGAAAAGCTCAGGCAGGAGAGGGATTTTTATTTTAACAAACTTGACGAAATTTATACAAGTAACTTCTGGAAACTTGCCCGCACTTATTATAAAATAAGGGATAACACCTTTTTGAAGCACATTTACAGGTTCTTGAAATCTCGTCCTACCGAAAAATTTAATCCCTATGAAAACTTGAAGGTTTTAAAGCCACTGGAAGTAATAGTTCTTGATAGAAAAGCAAGACTTAAAAATAAAGATGTTAAGTTCTCTGTTATAACTCCTGTAAAAAATGAAGGAAAGGGTGTTTATGACTTTTTATGCAAAATAAAAAATCAGACCCTCAAACCAGCTGAGGTGGTTATCATTGAAAATAGTTCAACTGATAATACTATTGATGAAATAAAAAGGTTCATAAATAATTATGGTAAGGAGTTAAATGTTAAGCTGATACTTTCCAGAGAAAGAAGTCTTGCCAAAGATAGAAACATCGGTATTAAGGAAGCATCTAATGAAATTTTAATTTTACTTGATGCAGGGATTGAGTTTGAAAAAGATCTACTTGAAAATATACTTGCAACTTATTCAGAATTTCCAGGCTCTGACCTCATTACAGGTATATATAAGGTTACTAAAGAGAATAAATGGGCAAATAGCTTTGTATGGAATTGGCAAAATATTGACTACACTAACTATATTCCAAGTTCAAGATGCTTGCTTATCAAGAAAAGTAAAGCTTTATCTATAGGGGGTTATCCTGAATTTTTACCCTACACCGGTGAGGATACTCTTTTTGCCATTAGATATAGAAAGGTAAGCAATTTATGGATAATCAATAAAAAAATTAAAATTTTATGGCACGCTCCAACTACCAGAGGTGAGGCAATAAGAAAAGCATTTCTTTATGGCTGGGGAGATGGACTGATAGGCTTTGGTGAGTTTAGATATTACAGAGAGTTGTCTAAATGGTTAAAAAAGAAATGGTTTAAACATATTTTTATTAAACACACTGTTTCCAGAGCATATTTTAAAGGATTTTTAAAAGGAAGAAAAGAAAGAAATGAATATTTAAAAGATTATATTAAGAGTGTCTGGTTGATTCTGTCTTTGGTTCCTTTTACAGATTCTGGAGGCGGGCAGAGAGGTACTCAGATTGCTTTAGAACTGATGAAAAATAAAAACAAGGTTGTTTTTTGCAATGTTTATCCATCTTTTGAAGAAAAAAAACAGATTTTTCTTGATATTGAACCAGAATTACTGGAACTTTATCAGATAAAGGACTTTAAAATTGAAGATTTTTTTGAACGTCATAAAGTATTTTCTCAAAAAATGGTAATTTTGCTTGAAGTCCCTCATCCCGAGTTTATTCCGATAATTAAAAAAATAAAAAGTTTAAATCCCCAGACGAAGGTGATTTATGATTGTATAGATAACTGGGATAGCTCGCTTGGCTGGATATGGTATAAAAAGGAAGTAGAAGATGAGGTTATAAATTTAGCTGATTTCATAACTGCCTCAGCAGAAGCTTTAAGAGAGAGAATACAAAATATGACTTTGAAGCCTGTATATCTTATACCTAATGCAGTAAATACAAGGATTTTTAAAAAAGATAGCTGTTATTTGCCCCCTAATGATTTACCTAAAGGTAAACCAATAGTTATTTATGTAGGAGCTATGTGGGGCGAATGGTTTGATTGGGATCTGCTGTATGAAATTGCGCAGAAACTTAATATTAACTTAGTTTTAATAGGTAACTGTCCACAGGAGAAAGTTTTAGAACTTAAAAATTACAAAAATATTTACTATCTTGGATTAAAACCACAATTTGAACTACCAGCTTATTTATCTAAAGCAAAAGTAGCGCTTATTCCTTTTAAATATGATGATAAAATAGTTAAGTATACCAATCCCTTAAAAGTTTACGAATATTTAGCTATGGGATTACCAGTTGTAGCAACTTACATGGATGAGTTGATAAATTTACCTTATGTATTTCTTTCAAAGAATTGCGAAGAATTTGTTGAGAATTTGAGAGAAGCTTTGAATGTTGTGGTAGATTATACAAGATTAAAGGAGTTTATTGAAGTTCATAGTTGGTCTAAAAGGATTAAAGATCTACTAAAGATTGTTGAAGTTAATTTGATATGAAAATTTTTGTTTTCCTCGGTACTCGTCCAGAAGTAATAAAAATGGCACCTGTTATTAAGGCTTTTGAGGAAGAGCCCTGGGTGGATCTTAAAGTTATTTCAACTGCTCAGCACAGAGAACTCCTTGACCAGATGCTTGAAGTTTTTGATATTAAAGTTGATGAAGATTTTAACGTAATGAAGCCAAATCAAAAGCTTTCTAAGTTAACTTCAGAACTTATTAAAAGGATTTCAGCTTTTTTAAGAAAGGGAAGACCAGATCTGGTTTTAGCGCAGGGTGATACCACAACAGTCATGGCTACTGCTATATCTTGTTATTATGAGAAAATCCCGTTTGGGCATGTTGAAGCAGGTTTAAGAAGTAAAGATCTTTATAACCCCTTTCCAGAAGAGTTTAACAGAATTGTTGCCGATAGGCTTGCTGAGCTCAACTTTGCCCCAACCGAAAAAGCAAGACAAAATCTTATAAATGAAGGGATTCCAGAAGAGAAAATCTTTGTAACAGGTAATACTGTAATAGATGCCCTTTTTATGAGAGTGGAAAAAAATGTTCCTCTTCCAGAGAAGGTAAAAAGCTATTTAGAAAAAGGCTATAAATTAATGTTAATTACTTTTCACAGAAGGGAAAGCTTTGGAGAACCAATGAGAGAGGTCTTTTCTGCAATAAAAAGAATTGTCAAGCGTTATAAGGATTTAGTTGTGTTTTATCCTGTTCATCCCAATCCAAATGTAAAAGAGGAAGTCTTTGAAAGTTTAAAAAATTGTGAAAGGATTATCCTTACAAAGCCCTTAGATTACTTAACCTTTGTTTCAACCATGAAGGAAAGTTATTTAATTCTCACCGACTCTGGAGGTGTACAGGAGGAAGCTCCAGCTCTTGGTAAACCTGTTCTTGTAGCAAGAGATGTTACTGAAAGACCAGAAATCATTGAACACGGTTTGGGCAAACTTGTAGGGAGGAATGAAGAAAAAATAATTTCTGAGGTTGGCAGGTTATTAGAAGATAAGGATTATTACAAACATATGGCTAAAGGTTATTCTCCCTACGGGGATGGAAAAGCAAGCAAGAGGATAGTTAGTATTATAAAAGAATGGTGGATGAAAAGGGCTTGAGAGTTCTTCTAATAGCTTACGTCTATCCTCCTTTGTGGGAGGCTCAATCTGTTAGGTGGTATTATCTTAGCAGGGAATTAGCCAAAGCTGGTGTTAAAGTTGATGTTTTGACCGTTAAATATCCAGGTGAGAACGAAAATTTTCCAAATATAAAGGTTTATAAAACCTTCCCCGGGCCATTCAATAAAGCGGTTTTCAAAGCCCTTTCAAATCCTTCTGTTTTTTCAGCAAAAGTCAGGCATTCTGGCGGGTTTTTCGTTGTAAAAAAGCTTTACAGAGCTGTAAGAAAGCTTCTGGAATATCTAATGGCAGGTGATACGAGGAATGAATGGTTTTTTATAGGGTATTTTAAAGCTTTAAATCTTTTAAGAGAAAACGAATATGACTTTGTCATCACTTCACATGAGCCTATAGTAGATACTCTGATTGGTCTTGCTTTAAAGAAAAGAGGGATAAAATGGATTGCCGATTTAGCTGACCCAATTTCAGCAAGTTATTATCCTGGTTTCTGGAGACTGATTTTAAAGAAAATTGAGAAAAAAGTACTTGAAAAGGCAGACGCAATAATTGTGACAAATGATGCTATAAAGAACAAATATAATAAATATGTAAATTCAAAGGATAAAATTTTGGTAATAACTCAAGGGTTTGATTTGAAATTTTTTAAGTTCCAGAAGGGATTCAATAAGAATGATAGATTTACTTTAGCATATACCGGAAGTTTTTATAAAGACTTTAGAAACCCGGAAGTTTTAGTAAAAGCTTTAAGTAGGCTAAACTTTGATTTCGAACTCAGACTTGCTGGAAGACTTGAGGGCTTTTTGCCTGTTTTTGAACCCATTAAACAAAAGGTCAAATATTTGGGAGTTCTGCCTCATAAGGAGGTGCTTAAAGTCCAGGCTTCTTCCGATGTTTTGGTATACTTGGGGAACAAGCTTGAAAATCAAATCCCGGGCAAAATATTTGAGTACCTGGGAAGCGGGCGACCGATCCTTTGTATCATTCAGAGCAAAAAAGATCCTGTAGAAGGATTGGTTAGAAATTTAGGAATAGGCGAGGTATGTTTTAACGAACCAGAAGGGATATATCAGGCTATAAATAAGTTTTACAAACTTTGGGTTGATAAAAAGCTTAATACTGAGTATTTTTACGAGGAGAAAAAAATAAAGGAATTTTCCTGGCAATATCAAGTCCAAAAACTTCTTTACTTTATGAAAAATTTTTAAATCTTAAACCCTCCCTGTCTCGGTTCAAAGAGATGTGGAATAATGAGAAAGAAAGTAAAATAGAGGGCCACCCCCCTGTATATGAAGTCTTTAAAAAAGATGTCCTTTACAGAACTTTTCTTTATGAAGATTATAACCTAACTGATCAGAAGGGGAGTGAATTCTCTTCCCTTAAGAGGACAAGAGGAAAAGAGATGCTTTCAACTTCAAAAAGCTATGGGCTATGAGGTAGCTTAAGGGTTTCAAAGTCAGGGAGCCTGAGATTTGGTCGAAGTTGATACTCTCACCGAGAGTCTTTTTCCTCAGAAAGATAGTTAATAGTTTACGACTAAGGGGTAGTATTTGGGTGGAATCTTCTTTATATGGTTCGGCTTCAGAGTCCTGAGGAGCATGGTTATAGAGAAAGGGGTTGAGGATATATTGATATTTGAGTTTTGTAAAAAAGTTACGATTTAACTCTGAATTTTGGGGAACTAAGGCAGGTGGTGAAGGATGAGAGTAGATTTGCAATTTTAAGCTATTAAGACCCTTAGAAGGAGGGACCTTTGTACCAAACCCCTGCAGTCCCTTGACTGAGAAAGATCATAAATTATAATATATTAGTTTATAAATTATAAAAAGATAGGTATAAAAAGATAGGAGGTATTAAGATGAGAAGAAGTAATTTATTTGCGGTAAGTATTTTATTAATATTGTTATTTGGTCTTTACCTTTTTCTAAGGTGCTCAGGTGAGGTTTTTGCATTTTCAAGCAAGGAAGTAGAA
>CAZWBN010000020.1:0-18261 GCA_964632095.1 uncultured Clostridia bacterium
AGATATAATTCAAGACCCTATGACTGTTCTGGAATCTTTTAAGGACATGCCAATTTATGATATACCAGGGGCGTGGGAAGCACCCAAAATTAAAAAGAATGAAGAATAAAACATCTATTCCTGAATACATTTTAAAATTTTTCTGGGATGTGCAAAAAAAGAAAAATGCATGAGAAAGTTTTAACTCCTGATACTCTTAAATTGCTGCCCAAGTTTAACAAAGAGCCTGAGCTAAATTCATTGAAGAAAGTAAGAGAATGTTAAGGAATTTTTTTATTAAGAATTTATGGGAATTTAAAAATTTTTTAGAAAATTAAAGGAGTGATAAATGAAAAAAATAGGATTTATTGGTTTAGGGCTCATGGGCAAACCAATGGCAAGGAATTTACTAAAGAAGGGGTTTCCTTTAATTGTTTATAATCGGACTCCAAGTAAAACAGAAGAATTTAGAGAAAAGGGTATCCCAGTAGCTTCGAGTCCGGAAGAACTTGCAAAAGAAGCTGATGCTGTAATAACAATAGTAACTAACCACGAAGCAGTAGAGGAAGTTCTGCTGGGCTCTAAGGGTGCTTTTAAAGGCGCCCGGCCAGGAACTGTCTTCATTGATATGAGCACAATATTACCCCGTGTTTCAATAAAGCTCGCTGAACAAGCAAAAGCAAAGGGTTTCCATTTCTTGGATGCACCTGTTTCTGGAAGCACATGGGCTGCAGAACAGGGAACATTGGCGATAATGGTTGGAGGGGATAAAAAGGTTTTTGAAGAAAATTTTGAAATTTTTAAAGCTGTTGGAGAGAAAATTGTTTACATGGGACCCAGTGGAAATGGCTCTTACGCTAAGTTAATTAATAATGTAATTGGTGCAACTTTTGCAGCAATTTTAGGAGAAGGAATTTGTTTTGCGGAAAAGGTTGGACTTGATGTTTCTGCGCTTATTGAAGTTCTTTCTTCAGGAGCTTATAAAAGTCCTCTAATAGAATTTAAAGGACCTAAGATGATGAAAAAGGACTATTCTACTCAGTTTTCTTTAAACTTGATGTTTAAAGATTTAAATTACATGATAGAGACAGCAAGAGAGAAAAATGTTCCTCTTTTTCTCGGAGCTCTTACCAAGGAAATTTATCAAGCAGTTAAAAATAAGGTTGATGGAAATTTAGATTATGCAATAATTGTGGAGTTCTTTAGAAATTTAATTCAGTAATAAAAAAGAGATAAATAAGGGATTTTATATTTTCTTCTAAATTCTTTAATTAATTTCTTTTTGAAAATATCATTATTCTCTTCATTTAATTCCCCTTTGTCTGCATAATTTTTAAGGATTAAAGATTCCACCTCATTATCAAGTTCTTCAAGTTCTTCTTCTTTATTGTTTTTGATTAATTTTAAACCTCTTTCATACACAGGTCTTAAAAATTTAAGCTCTTGTGGCAAATTGTCTAAAAAAGAATTTATTTCCTTTAAAGCATTTTCCATTTTTTCATCTTTACTGATTTCCTTTCCTTTCTTTAAGCCAACTTTTCTTTCCAAATATCTCTTATAAGCTCTTAACACCTTTTTATTACAGAAATATAATGTTTTGACTTCTTTTCTTAATGATTGGGGTTTAAAATTTTCAAATGCTTCATCTATTGCTTCAAGAACAATATTTAATGGAATGTTCTTTTTTCTCCAGTAATCAACTAAAGTCATATCCTTAGGAGATAAAAAAGGTCCTTTGCCTGTCCAGTAAAAGAAGCGTTCGGCAATTTCCTGATAATACTTTTTTTCCTTATCTATTTTTTTCATAAATTATTCTTAGCCCCTCCAAGGTAAGAAAGGGGTCGTGATAATCTATCATTTTAATTTGGTGCGCTATATCTTCACCTATGCCTCCTGTTGATATTACCTTGGTTTTTGGTCCCAATTCTTTTTTCATTTGAAAAATAATTTTTTCAATTAAACCTATATAGCCGTAATACAAACCAGATTGAATACTTGTAACTGTGGTCTTTCCAATAATATTCTTCGGTTTTTTTATTTCCACCCGTGGAAGTTTGGCGGTTTTTTCAGAAAGGGCTTCTGCAGAGATATAAAGCCCAGGAGCAATGGAACCTCCTAAGTACTCTCCCTTTTCTGAAATTGCATCAAATGTGGTAGCTGTGCCAAAGTCAACAACAATGCATGGTCCTCCATATTTATGATAGGCTGCAACACCGTTTACAATCCTATCTGCTCCAACTTCATGAGGGTTATCATATAAAATTGCGAGACCGGTTTTTATTCCCGGAGCAACAATTAAAGGAGTTAGCTTAAAATATTTTTCACTCATTTGAGTGAAAATGCTGATTAAAGGAGGAACCACGCAGGAGATTATAATTCCTGAAATTGAAGAAGGACTTATTTTTGAAAAATAGAAAAGATTTAGCAGAAAAACTCCATATTCATCAGCAGTTTTATTCTTTTCTGTAAATATTCTCCAATTTTTAATTAAATTTTTTTCTTTAAATACCCCAAAAACAATATTAGTATTTCCTATATCAATTGCTAAAAGCATCATTTTTATTTTACTCAATAAAATGTCCCGAGTAAATTTTTATTTCTCCTGTCTTTGTTTGAAGGAGGAGGGAGCCATCTTTATTTATCCCTTTATATTCTCCTTCTAAAAGGCCCTGCAATGTTTTTATTTTAATTCTTTCTCCTTTTTTGAAAAAGGAAAATTTATTTGCAAAATAAATCAATTTATTCTGAATAAAGTCAGTAGTGTATAAGGAATTCATTTTTTCCAGAATAGCCATTAGCAATTTTTGATTTTCAATTTCTTTATTAAGAATTATCTTAAGGGAAGTAACCTTTTTTTGCATATTTTCAGGAAAATCCTCAATTTTATAATTTGTATTTATCCCTACTCCTAAAATCATGTAATTTAATTGACTGCCTTTATATGTTCCTTCTCCTAAAATGCCTCCTATTTTTTTATTCTCATGAATGAGGTCATTTGGCCATTTTAATTTAATTTCCAGATTAAAGTTTCTTTTAGCAATTTCTATAAAAGCAAGAGCTCCTAATAAGGTAAGTAAATTCCCAATGGTTACATCTGGTTTTAAAATAATTGAAAAATATAAACCTTTATATTTTTGAGAAATCCATTTTCTTCCTTCTCTTCCTCTCCCTTGCGTTTGTTCCAATGCCCAAACCGTTGTTCCCTCTTCTTCTCCTTCTTCTGCTTTATTTTTTGCTATATCATTAGTAGATGGGCAAGTTTCAATAATATATATCTTTTTTCCTAAATTTTTCACGAAATACTAAGGTCTGACAAATTTTTCTTTAATTTTAATAATTTTTCCCTGAGCTCTGTAAGGCGATTTTCTGTTTGAGAAACAATTTCAGGAGGTGCTTTTTCTATAAATAGGGGATTGTTTAAACGAGTTTCTAATTTAGAAATTTCATCTTCTGTTTTCTCTATTTCTCTCTTCATTCTTGAAATTTCTTTTTTCCAGTCCAAAACACCTTTTACAGGTATTGCTACCTCCCAGTTATTGGCTATATTTCTTAAAAATCTTTCCGCCGAGGGAAATTTATCTTTAAATTCAATTTTTTCTGCATTTGTTAAAACTTTTATATATTCAATATTACTTTCTATTAATTCTCTATCTTTTTTATTAGGAATATTAACCCAGACTTCTATTTTCTTCTTCGGCTCTATTTGGTGTTCAGACCTAATTGTTCTAATCGCGGTAATTAACTTTTTTATTTTCTCCATTTTTTTCTCTATCTCTTTGTCTTCCAGAGAAGAATCATATTTTGGGAAAGGAGCGATTGAAATGGAAATTTCTTTATGAGGCAGTTTCTGCCATATTTCTTCAGTAATAAAAGGCATAAAGGGATGAAGAGCTCTCAATATTCCATCAAGGGTTTTCACCAGAACTGAAAGGCTGGTTTTGTTCCTTTTCTTTAAATCGAGTTTAACGAATTCAATATACCAATCGCAAAATTCATGCCAAATAAAATGATAAATTCTCTCTGAGGCTTCATAGAATTTATATTCTTTTAAAGATTGGTTAATATCTTTGACTATTTGATTAAATCTTGATCTTATCCACCTGTCAGGGAAGGTAAGTTCTTCCTCTTTAATTTCAAGTTCTTCTCCATTATAGTTCATTAATACAAAACGAGATGCATTCCATATTTTATTAGCGAATGCCCTATAACCTGCCATTCTTTCCTCAGAGAGAGATATATCCATTCCTGGTACTGCTAAAGCAGCAAGGGTGAATCTGAGAGCATCTGTCCCGTATTTCTCTATCATTTCAAGAGGGTCAATTATGTTTCCTTTTGATTTGCTCATTTTTTGTCTTCTAAAGTCCCTTACCAATCCATTTATAAATACTTCTCGAAATGGGATATTTCCAGCAAATCGTAATCCCATCATTATCATTCTGGCTACCCAGAAGAAGATAATATCGAACCCTGTGACTAATAAATCAGTTGGATAGAATTTTTTAAGGTCTGGTGTTTCCTCTGGCCACCCCATCGTTGCAAACGGCCAGAGGGCGGAGCTAAACCATGTATCAAGTACATCTTCATCCTGTTTGATTTCTGAATTTCCACATTTTGGACACTTTTTTGGACTCTCCATTTCCACAATTATCTCTCCGCATTTTGAACAATACCATGCAGGAATACGATGCCCCCACCATAATTGACGGGAAATGCACCAGTCATGAATATTATACATCCATTCGAAATAAGTTTTTGTCCAGTTAGGGGGAATGAATTTTATTTTTCCCTTCTTAACCACTTTGATAGCCTCTTTAGCCAGTGGTTTAACTTTTACAAACCATTGCCAGGAAAGGTGAGGCTCAATAATTGTATCACATCTATAACAATGCCCAACATTATGAGTGTAATCTTCTATTTTTTGAATTAAATCTTTTTCCTGAAGTTTCTCAACAACTTTTTTTCTGCATTCAAACCTATCCAGCCCTTCAAATTCTTTGCCGGCTTCCTTTGTCATTTTTCCAACTCCATCTATGACAATAACTTGTTCAAGATTATGTCTTTTCCCTATTTCGAAATCCACAGGGTCATGAGCAGGTGTAACTTTAACAGCCCCTGTACCAAATTCCATATCAACAACTTTATCTTCTATAATAGGAAGGATTCTTCCAACTAAGGGTAAAATAACCTTTTTATTTTTAAATTTTTTATATCTTTTATCTTCAGGATGAACTGCAACTGCAGTATCTCCGAGCATTGTTTCGGGCCGGGTTGTTGCCACCACTATGAATTCATCAGAATCAACGACCGGGTATTTTATATAATAAAGTTTAGCTTTGGTCTCTTTATGTACAACCTCAATATCAGAGAGAACGGTTTCACATCTTGGACAACGATTTACTAAGTAATACCCTCTATATATTAAGTCTGATTTATATAAATCTACAAAAACTTTTCGAACAGCTTTTGAAAATCCTTCATCAAGAGTAAATCTTTCTCTTGACCAGTCCAGAGAAGCGCCTAATTTTTTAAGTTGATTTACAATCACTCCTCCATATTTTTCTTTCCATTCCCATGCGAATTCTAAAAATTTTTCCCTTCCAAGGTCTTTCCTATTAATTCCCTTTTTGCTCAATTCTTTTTCAATAACATTGTGGACTGCAATACTTGCATGATCTGTGCCAGGGAGCCACATTACATTGAAACCCTGCATTCTCTTCCATCGCGCAATAATATCAGGAAGAGTAAAACACAGAGCATGTCCCATGTGAAGAGAACCCGTGACATTTGGGGGAGGGAGAACCATAGAAAATTTTGGTTTTTTAGAATATACATCCGCCACATAAAGTTTTTTCTCTTCCCAAAATCTAATCCATTTTTCCTCCACTTCCTTTGGAGAATAAACCTTTGGTAAAATTAATGGCTCTTTCATGGTAAAACTCCAATAGAATATTGAAGTGGTTAAGAAGAGGAAATAGTTTCCACTTCTTTTTTAATCTTCTCTATTTCTTTCTTTATAAGGTCTTCTGCAATTTGAGGGACTATTCTTTCAACAGCTTCTTTAATTATTTCAGGAGAAATTTTTTGAATTATTTTTTCTGAAATCTGACTTATTAATTCCTCAGAAACAGGTATTTGTGCTTTTTCAGGGATTTCCGCTTCTATTTCTTCAGGAAGCCCGATGCTCTTTTTTTCCTCTGATTCAATGAAGGGATTGGTGATCATTATTTCTTCTTTTTCCTCTTCTTTATAACTCCTTTTCTCAAAAATTTCTTTTACCTTAGAGGTTAGCTGGGTAACATCGAAAGGCTTTGAAATGATGTCTTCATAATTTAAGTCTTCGATCAAGCTACGGTCAATTGTTTCAAATGCACCTTTTAGCAAAACCACGGAAATTTCTTTTAAATTATCATTTATATATTTACAAACCTGATAACCGTTTCTCTGGGGAAGATCCACATCAAGAAGAACAAGGTCTGGTTTAACTTCATTGATTTTATCTATAGCTTCATCTCCATTGGAGACAAAGAAAACTTCAAATTCTTCACCTTTAAGGGCAAGTTCTGCTACTTTATGGGTTGTTTTACTATCATCAGCTACTACTATCTTATAAGCCATTTCTCCTCCTTGTCCGTTTTTAAGTTAAATAACATTTTTTCCTGTTTATGTCAAATTCATTGGATCTTTGCCCTATAATAAATTTGTTGAGCATGAAAGGAACTTCTTACAAGAGGTCCAGCTTCAACCCATTTAAAACCTAATTCTTTTCCGATTAATTTTAATTCATGAAATTCCTCTTCCCTATAATATTTTTTAACAGGAACATGATTTTTTGTTGGTTGAAGATATTGTCCAATGGTTAAAATATCACATCCCACACTTCTTAGGTCTTTTAAAGTCTTGATTATCTGTTTTTTATTTTCTCCTAAGCCCACCATTATTCCTGATTTTGTTACTAAGTTATGTTTTTTAGCTTTTTCTAATATTTGAAGGGACCTCCTGTAAAAAGAAGAGGGGCGATTAATTAATGGATAAAGTTCTTCAACCGTTTCAAGATTATGGTTTAAAACTTCTGGTTTTGTTTTAAAAATTTTATTTAGAGATTCTTCATTCCCATTAAAATCCGGAATAAGAATTTCTATTTTTACATTTTTGCTTAATTTTCTTATTGCCTCAATTGTATCCACAAAAACACTTGCACCTCCATCGAATAAGTCATCACGAGTAACAGAGGTTATCACAGCATACTTAATTCCCAGAGCCTTTACTGCCTTAGCTACAAGAAGAGGTTCTTCATGATTTGGAGGAGTCGGCACTCCCTTTTTAACTGCACAAAATCTACAATTTCGAGTGCATATATCTCCGAGAATCATAAAAGTAGCAGTTTTTTTCCCCCAGCAATGACCAATATTTGGACATTTCGCTTCCTCACACACAGTGGTCAATTTAAGTTCTTTTAAAATTTTTTTAAGAAGAAAGAAGTTCGGAGAAGAAGGAATTTCTGTTTTGAACCACGAGGGTTTCATCCTTTTCTGTTTCATAAGGATTGTCATATTAATTTATAAATTATTCAATGTCAATATGGTTTATATATTGACTGTAAAGGGAAGTTTATGGTATTTTTCGGAATGTATCATGATTAGCTTATTACTTTTTCTTCAACCTTCAATTTCAGGGGAGGGCACAATATTAGATTTAATTTTAAGAACTGGACTAATAGTAAAATTGGTTCTTCTAATTCTTCTTTTTTTTTCCATATTTTCTTGGGCTGTAATTATTTATAAGAGCAGACAAATAAAAAAAGCAAAACTTCAAACTCAAAAATTTCTTAGAATTTTTAGAAGGTCCAAACAGCTCTCAGAAATTAATGAAATTTCATTGCGCTTTAAATTCACACCATTGAGTTCAATTTTTAGAGCAGGGTTTCAGGAATTAAATGCTCAATTAAAATTAAATCCCGAGGATTCTTCAAAGAAAATCAGGGCGCTAAATGCAGAGAGTCTAAATCGAGCTCTTCTGCGTGCTTCAAATGAAGAAATTTCAAGGCTTGAGAAGATGATGAGTTTTCTTGCCACTACTGGAAGTGTTACACCATTTATTGGACTATTTGGCACTGTTTGGGGGATTATGGATGCCTTCCATAAAATTGGTTTGACAAAATCTGCAAGTCTAGCAGTCGTTGCCCCAGGAATAGCTGAGGCTCTTATTGCTACAGCAGCTGGTTTATTTGCTGCCATTCCTGCAGTAATTGCCTATAACCATTATCTTCAAAAAATAAAAGAATTAATTACAGAAATGGACGATTTTTCATTGGAATTTCTAAATTTAACGGAGAAATTATATGGCATTCAAAATAGATAGAGAAAGGAGAAAGTTAGCGTCCTCTCTTTCAGAGATTAATGTTACTCCTTTTGTAGATGTAATGCTGGTTTTGCTTGTAATATTTATGGTAACAGCTCCTATGATGAAATCCGGGATAGAAGTTAATTTACCTGTGGCAGAGACTTCTCGACAACCCGCAGAAGAAGGTCTTATAATTACGATTACAAAGGATAGATATATTCATATTGAAAATAAAGTCATAAATGTTTATCTTTTAGAAGGTAAATTAAAGGAATATTTTTATGGGAAGGAGAAAAAAGTTGTTTTTTTAAAAGCGGATAAGGAGATTCCCTATGGATATATTATAAAAGTATTAGATATAATTAAAAAGGCTGGAGTAGAGGTCGTAGGGTTAATTACATTACCGGAAGAGAAAGAGAAGAAATGATAGCTGAACGCAAGGATGATATGGTTTTTTTTAAATGGTCTATTCTATTTTCTTTTATAATTCATTTTATACTCTTTTTCACTTTTATCTTTTCTCAATCTATTTTTAAGCCCTCCTCTAAGGAGCCAATTTACTATGTAAGTTTAATGAGCTTACCAGGAGGTTCAGGGGGGAAGGGAAAAAAAGTTTCTTCTCAGAGCGGGAAATCGTTGCGGGAATTAACCAAATTTAAGGCAGAAGAACCAAAAGCTAAATTGAGATACCCTGAATCAAAAAAGAAAAAAGTACAAAAGAGGGATAATAAGAAAAAAGCAGTAATAGACAAAACCCAAACAACTCATAGGAATATTATTAATATTAATAAAGAAGGTGAGCTTACCACAGGGATTGGCACTGGAGGCTCTGGCATAGGAGTCGGGTTTGGAGAGGGAACTAATTTATCATCATTTCCTTATACTTACTATGTGCTGTTAATAAGAGATAAAGTTTCCGATAACTGGTATACTTCATTAATTAGTTCTGCTATATCAGGAACAATTAGAGCGGTAGTGTATTTTAGAATTTTAAGAAATGGGCAGATAACAGACCTAAAAATAGAGGAAAGTAGTGGTATTAAATCTTTTGATATGTCTGCATTAAGAGCAATTTATTCTGCTGCTCCTTTTCCGCCTTTGCCCTCCGGGTTCGAGGGAGAATATTTGGGAGTTCATTTTATTTTTGAGCATTCAAAATGAAAATATTTAAAATTTTTATGACGGGTTTTATATTTTTAGGGGTTTTAATAATTTTTGCTTTTAATCAGCAAGAAGTGGTTATAAAAATAAAAGGTGGAATGCCGGCTATTCCTGTTGCTTTACCAAAGTTTATCGTTTATTCGGATAATCCAGAAATAATAAAAGCAGCTCAGAAAATACATGAGGTCTTACGAGCAGATTTAAAATTCTCACGAGTATTTGAGCTTGTTCCAGAAGAATTTTACTCTTATATAAAACCTCTTGACCCTAAAAATATTTTATTTAAAGACTGGGAATCAATTCAGAGTAATGTTCTCATAGTTGGAGAGATTTCTTCCTCCGAAAATAATAAACTCGTTTTTACCGGAAGTGTATATGATGTTCGTTCAGGGCGTTTTATTTTTGGCAAAAAATATCGAGGTGGAGTAAAGCTGGTGCGATTAATTGCTCATAAAATGGCAGATGAGATGATGAAAGCTTTTGGTGAGAAGCCAGTGTTTACTTCAAAAATTGTTTTTGTTTCTGATAGAGATGGGAATTCTGAAATTTATATGATGGATTACGATGGACATAATCAGATAAGGTTAACTTTCAATAAAGCTATTGATATGCTACCTGCTTTATCTCCTGATAGAACAAAGGTTGCTTATACTTCTTATAGAAGAGCAAATCCTGATTTATTTGTTTTTCATATTTATACTGGCAAGACTATCCCAATAAGTACAAAAGGAGCAAATTATGCTCCTTCTTGGTCCCCCAACGGGAGGAAAATAGCATTTTGTTCAAGCCGAAGCGGAAATCATGAGATTTATGTTGCAGAAGAAGATGGGAAAAATCTCCGGCGGCTCACATTTAATAAGGCAATAGATACATCACCTGATTGGTCTCCTACAGGAAGAGAAATTGTTTTTACATCAGACCGCAGTGGAAGTCCTCAGCTATATATTATGGATGCTGAAGGAACCAATATAAGAAAGATCAGTTATGGTGGAACATACCATGACTCACCTTCTTGGTCTCCAAATGGAGATAAAATAGCATATGTGTCGAGAGTAGAAAATAGATTTGATATCTATGTTCTTGACCTAAGGACCAATCAAATTATTAAAATAACAGAAAATAATGCTCGAAATGAGAATCCTTCCTGGTCGCCTGACGGGAGACATATTGTTTATTCTTCAAATGTTTCGGGAAAAATTCAAATATATATTACAGACTATGATGGACAGAACACAAGAGTTTTAACTTCTAAAGGAAATAATAAAATGCCAGACTGGTCTTATTAAATATTTTTAAATATAAAAGTTGACATGATAAAAAGAACTTCTTAAAATGAGGAAAAGAAAGGAGGAATAAATAATGATTAAAAAATTGATTGTAATTTTTTTGACATCATTATTAGTCTTTCTTGTCTTATTTAGCTGTAAAAAAAGAGTAGAAGTAAAACCCCCTGCCCCTCCTACGACAAAAGCAGAAGAGAAGGCAATGCCTGTCGAAGAAGTTAAAGAAACTCCTGCTATTGCGAAGCCAAAGTTGACAGAGGAGGAGATTTTTAAGGCAAAAACCTTAGAAGAATTAAATAGAGAGCAACCTTTACAAATGATTCATTTTGATTTTGACAAATATGATATAAGGGAAGATGCTAAGCCCATTCTGGAAAAAAATGCAGAATGGCTGAGGCGTCATCCTACTGTTAAAATTTTAATTGAAGGGCATTGCGATGAAAGAGGGACTGAGGAATATAACCTTGCTTTGGGTGAAAAAAGAGCAAGAGCTACCATGGAGTATTTAGTAGCTCTTGGTATATCACCAGATAGAATAAAAATAATTTCATATGGGAAAAGTAGACCATTAGACCCAGGACATAATGAAATAGCTTGGGCAAAAAATAGAAGAGCTCAATTTGTAATTATAGCTAAATGAGATTTAAAAGACTATTTCTGATTTCTTTACTTATATTTTATGCCATCCCTCTATTTGGAGGGAAAGAAAAGAAAGCATACGAATTAATTTATGAAGATATTCAGGTTATTAAAAAACAGCTAAAGGCATTGGAGAGTAAAGTAGAATTAAATTCAAAGAGAATTGATGAAGTCTATGAATTGGTAAAGACTTTGACGACTCAAATGTTAGCTCTTCAAAGAGTTCAGACTGGATTAACACAAAATAATGAGTATTTTCGGACCCAATTACAACTAATAATAGAAAAATTAGATGAAACAGCCAAACAAGTTCTTAAAACGCAAGAAGAGCTTATTGCTTTGAAAACTTCGGGAGAAACCCTAATCGAAAAAGAAACAGGAGAGGCAACGGAAACAACTCAGACTGCCGAGGGGAAAGAAGAATCTATTCCCAAAGAGCAAGAAATCCCATCGGTTTTTATCTCCCCTCAGCAAATTTATAATACTGCTTATTCCGATTATTTAAAGGGAAATTATCAGCTTGCTATAGAAGGATTCAGGCAATATATAGAAAATTTTAGAGAAAGTCCATTAGCCGATAATGCTCAATACTGGATTGGAGAATGTTATTTCAGTCAAGGGGATTATAGTAAGGCAATAGAAGAATTTAATAAATTGATTTTGAATTTTCCGCAGGGAGATAAAGTGCCTGCAGCTTATCTTAAAAAAGGTTATTCCTATTTCGCACTTGGAGAAAAGGAGAAAGGGATAGTTGTTTTAAAGCTTCTAATAAGTAAATTTCCTGAAACAGAAGAAGCTAAATTAGCTGAACAAAAAATTAAAGAGGTGGGTGAGGGATGAAGGATGTAAACAGTTTAAATAGAGTGTTTTTAATCGGGCATTTAGGGGGCGAGCCTGAAATAAGATATATTTCCCAGACCGAAAGACCAGTTGCCCGTTTTTCTCTTGCCACTAATGAAGTTTATTTTGATCAAGTTACTAATGAAAATAAAAGAAGAACAGAATGGCATAGGATAGTAGCTTGGGGAAAATTGGCTGAATTTTGTGAGAAATATTTAACAAAAGGAAAGCAAATTTATATTGAGGGTAAATTGAGAACAAGAACCTGGGAAGATAAAAACGGAATTAAAAGGTCTACAACAGAAGTAGAAGCTCAGAGCATAATTTTGCTTGGAAGAAAAGAGGAGACAGTGGAAGTTGTTCCTTCAGAAGAGGTGGAGGTGGATAATATTGAGGAAAATCCACCTGAAGATGAGGAAGTCCCCTTTTAAAAATTACTTTTTATCAATTCTTCCATAGTCATCCTCAAGGCGAACAACATCTTCAAGATGAGGGGTTGAAACTTCAAATATTGTACAATCTTCAATAGCTTCCATTCGATGTTTCAATTTTGGAGGAATATGATAACTGTCGCCCTTTTTGAGGATTTTCTCCTTTTTCTCTCCATTTTCTTCCACAACAAGTTTCATTTTTCCTTCCTGAAGATATATTGTTTCCTCTTTTACTTCATGATATTGATAACTTAAACGATGTCCTGCATATATTTTAATTACCTTGCCAGCATATGAGTCTGTTAAAGCAAATAGTAATTCATATCCCCAGGGTTTTTCAGTTTTTTTAATCATTTTATCACCTCAAATAACCTAAGGATTTTAACATTTTCAAAGTTTCTTCGTCTTTTGTAAAAAAAGCTCGAGTTTTTAAGGCTGATTTAACATATTTATTTAACTTATCCTTAAGTTCGATTATCTCTTTTTTATCCTTATTAAATTGATAAATATTGGTTTTTTCATCAGGGTCATCTTTAATATTAAACAATTCATATTGCTTTTTTCTTGGAGTGAAGATTAAGTGCCAGGGATAATTTATAATTGAAAATCTATTATAATAAGATTCAGGTGAATAAGTTTCAGTATATATTTCTCGCTTTTTTTCTAATTCTTTTTGATTTAAAAGGTTTCTTCCTTCCATCCATTTAGGGCTTTTCCATTTCATTATTCCTTCTAAAATTGTGGGAGCTACATCAAGTAAACTTACAAATTTTGAAATTTTTGTCCCTTTTTTAGAAGCCCTGGGGTCATAAATAATAAAGGGAACTTTTAAGTAAACATTATAAAGAAAATGAATATGTCCAAAATGGAGGCCTCCCCATGCAGTTTTATACTCACCAAGCCCTTCTCCATGGTCACCTACGAAAACAATACATGTTTTATCCAGAAGGTTTAGGTTCTTTAATTTTTCCAACAATTTTCCTATTTCATTATCCATATATTCTACTTCCTTTTTATATCTTTCTCTTCTTTCGCCTGCGGGCAAAAGGACTCTTCCTGCAATTTTAAGTTCTATTTCTCTTTCATAATTAAAATTATTTATCAATTTAATAATAGCCTCTTTTTTTAAGAAATAAATTGTTTTTTCTTTTTTTTCTGTTAACCAGCCCTTTTCAAAGTTTAATTTTAAATTCGAGGGATCGTTGAATTCCAGAATAGTTAACTTTATTAAATATTCATTTTTCTTTTGAGGGAAATCCTTTAGGGTTTCAAATTTTAAAAGATTTTCTCCTTTTTTCAATTTTAATTTTAAATAATAAAAGGTGGAACTCTTTAAATTAATTTCGCTTAAAATTTTATTATTTAAATAAATTCTAAAATTAGGAGGAAGATAAGGAGGTGCGTATGGCTCATGAGGGTCAGAATAATGAATCCATAAGAAAAATTTTTTATTTCTATTCTTTTCAAGCCATGGAAAAACGCGTGAATTAATTTCTTCTGCCGTAAGATACCATCTTGATTCTGGAAATTTATCTATATAGGTGTCAAAGCCTTTTGTTAAACCATATTTTTTTGTTAGCACACCGAGGGAAACAAATGCTGAGGTGATGTATCCCCTTTTTTTAAATATTTCAGCAAGGGATTTTTTCCTTTCACTTTTAAAAATTTCTCCGTTATTATAAATCCTTAACTTCCATGGCGATTTAGAATAAAAAATTGTAGCGTGTGAAGGAAGTGTTATTGGAATTAGACTATAACAATTTTCAAATAAAATTCCATTTTTTGCAAACCAGTCTATATTCGGGGTATATGAATTCTTGGGAGAGTATACACTTATAAAATCTGCTCTCTGGGTATCTAAGGTGATAAGAATAAAATTTAGTTTTCTGTTGGAAGAAATGCAATTATAGAGAATAAATATTAAAAAGCTAATAAAAATTATAAATTTTTTCTTTCTCATATTATTACTTTAATTTAAATAGCCCAAGGCTTTTAATCTTTCTTTAAGATCTTTATTTATTTTTATTTCTTCTCTCTTGATATTATGTATGTTTTTATAATAATCCTCAATTTTAGAAAGAAGTTTTCGAACTAAATTTTTCTTGAAGCGTGATATATCATTTTTTTCTGTAGGGTCTTTTCTAATATCATAAAGTTCAATATTATTGTGCATGTAATCTACAATCAATTTATAGTTATTGAAATTTGTAGAAATTAATGCAGGACAAGGATTTTTTATGTCTTTAAAAGCTAAATCGCTATAAAATATTCTGGAGTTTCTATTTTTGTCTACTACTATTAATTTAATAAGACTTTCGCCATCAAATTTATACTTTGAATAATTTATTCCAATTTCTTCCAAAATAGTTGGTACTATGTCAATTATTCTTGCAATTGAACTAATTTTAGTGCCTCTATATTTTGAGTATGGAAATTTAATAATTAGAGGAACTTTGATTAATTCATTGTAAAGAGTTCGACCATGTTCCCATCCACCATGATCGTGGAATTCTTCTCCATGGTCAGAGGTTAGAATAATCATGGTTTTGTCATAAATACCCAGATCTTTTAAGAGCTTTAGAAGAGGCATAATAAAAACTTCATCCGTATATCTTATTTCTCCATCGTATAAAGCAATTATGTTTTCGATTTCTTTTTTTGAAAATCTATAATTTTTGTGAGTATTAATAAAATTTTTTATTGCAATCCTTCCCCATTTAGCATTTTTGTCTAAAAACATTTCTCCCCAAGGAGAAGGAGAGGAATATGGACTATGAGTTTGGAAAGTGTGGAGAAAAAGAAAAAACTTTTTTTCTTTATTTTCTTTAATCCATTTTGAGCAGATATTATACAATATTCTTGCTTCATTATCACGTAATGGAGCAAATCTTCCTCCTTTTTGTTCTTGATAAAAATCAAATCCTTTTGAAAATCCGAATACATGACTTACGTAACCTCCTCCAGTAAAAGCTCCTGTTGAATATCCTCTTATCCTTAAAATATCAGCTAAAGTCGGAATAGAGGAAGATAATTTTTGAATATTATAATATACACCGTGATGGACTGTATTTAAAGAAGTAAGCATTGATAAATGAGAGGGAAGAGTCCATGAAGTGGGAGCAAATGTATTTTCGAATAAAACCCCTTCTTTTGCAAATGCATCAATATTTGGACTAGTATTCCGTTTATATCCATAACAACCAAGGTGATTTGCTCTGAGGGTATCAATCGAAATTAATACTACATTTATATCTTCCTTATTTCTATAAGGAGAATAGATAATAGGATTATACCAGAAAGAAAGACCATTCCCCTCCGTTATAAAGTATAATTCTATTTCATTATTTTTATATTTTGATAAATCAATTTTTTCTCTCAATATTAATTTCTCTTTGTCATTAATTCGGTTAAAAAATAATAAATCCTGTTTTTTAAAATTAGTAACCAGTATTTTGAATTCAACATTGCTTTTAGAAGGATTATATAATGTCCCGTAACCAAATTCTAAAAATGAATTTGAATAAATTTTTAATTTAAATTTATAAATGCTTTTCGGAGGAGCAAAAATACAATTTAGGTCTCTATCATATATGTAAATCTTTTTCTTAATGGAATAAGGGTTTTCTTCTATTCCTAAGTCATGAATAGAAAATTGCTTTTGAATTTTATAAAAATCAAAATATTTCTTGTTTTTTTTATCTTTTACATAATAAAGAGCTTTTATAGAGGAAGAATTAATGGTCTCTTTTAAGTTTTTTTCTCTTGGAACCATTAATAATAATATATCATTGGGGACTTTAATTTTTATGCTATATATAAATAGTTTTTTTCTTTTTTTGGGTGCTTTAATTTTTTTTAATAGGCGGTTATATTTCAATTCAATTATATATTTCCCTAATTGAGGGGTTTTAAAGGGAATTTTATAATAATCCATATAATCCATTGATATTTTCCTGACTACTTGATTATTAAGCCTTAATTCAACTTCAGAAGAATAAAATGATGGGCTTGCATTTTTACTGAATATTTCAATATACCCTTCTCCCTTAGGAAGAATTGTTTCTAAAAATAAAGAATCTCCTCTTTCTAAAATAATAGCATTTAGTAGCCTACTATATCCTTCTATTTCTTTAATATTAACTATCTTTTCGGCAGGAAGCCATTTCCATTTCATTGTATATTTTTCAGTTTCATTGAAAAATTTTATCTTTTTTCCATTTCGCAACAATTTCATCTTTTCTGGTTTAATTTCCTCACTTATCCCTAAAAGTGAAAATTTTGTTGTGCAACCAAAAACATCGTACTCTTTATTAGAAACTTCTGGTAAATAGGTCCATTTTCCTGTTAAATCTTCTTCTATTAATTCAAAATTTTTCATTAAATCTTTTAATGGGGTTTCAATAATATTTTTCTTTTCTAAGTGGTCAATAAATCTAAATAATTGTCCTTCTTTTATCTCGAAAACTTTAATTTTAGATTTGCAATAACAAAGGAAGAAAGTAAAAATAAAAAATATTATTATTTTTCTTTTTACTTTGGTCATTTCATTACTAATAATAATCTATTTTTTAAAATATTTGCAAGGTAATTTCTTGAAATTTCTATAAGAGAAGTTCTTATGAAGTTTGATTTGAAAAGTGCTTTAAAAAATAATAGACAGTTACAATGGAAATCCTTATTTGACTTTTGTCTTTTAATCATATATCCTATCTTCAGTCTGGTGGATTTTAACAATGTTTATAATTTTTTCTGACTTGGATGGTACTTTATTAAATAAGAATTATTCTTTTAAAGGAGCAGAGGATACCATTAAAAAAATTAAAAAAATGAAAATTCCCCTTGTCTTATGTTCAAGTAAAACTTATGAGGAGATTATTCGTTTAAGAAATAAAATGAATAACAATGACCCATTTATAGTTGAAAATGGTGGAGCAATTTTTATTCCCGAGAATTATTTTAAAAAAGACTTTTCCTATTCTTATAAAAAAGATAGTTTCAAAATAATTGAGCTTTTGAATAAAAAAATTTCTTTAAAAGAAATTCTCGGTAAGATTGCAAAAGAAATAGATATAAAAATTCTCACAATAGATGAAATGACTATTGAAGAAATCTCTGAATTAACAGGACTGAGTAAAAATGATGCAGAATTGGCAAAAAAAAGAAGATTTTCAATACCCTTTTTAATTTTAAATTCTGATGAAAAAATTCCAATTTTAAAGAAAAAGATTAAAGAGAATAAATTATATTTTACTCAAGGAGAGAAATTTTATTACATTACAACAAGCACTAAAGGGAAAGCTGTAAAAAAATTATTAGAGATTTTTAAAGATGAATTTAATAAGAAAATTATTTCAATTGGGATAGGAGACAGTTACAATGATTTGCCATTATTGGAGGCTGTAGACATCCCGATTTTAATGAAAAAATTTTCTGGAAAATACGAAGAAAGAATAAATTTACCGAATTTAATTAAAACTAAAAAATCAGGTCCAAAGGCTTGGGCTTATATTTTAAATATTTTATTGCTGAAAAATCTGTAAGTATAATCTTGGAGGTATAAAATGGGAGATTTTTTTCAAAATGGTGTA